>JAZTWE010000010.1:0-28840 GCA_045635705.1 Candidatus Enterousia sp. | reverse complement strand
ATTCATTTCTATCAATTTATATGCTGCGCGCGCCCGATAACCATCTTTCTGTGCACGCGCGACATAGGGATCCGCTGCCTGGCGTTGAAGCCACGCAACCGATGATTTTTTTGCCGCAATTTTTTTATTTGTTATTTTCATTGTTTGTCATCACCCGACTATCGCGCCCGTCGTGTCTGGCGTTTTATTTGACTACGCATATTGCGCAGGTGCCCACGATATGCTTCTTGTGCGGCATCCTGTGGTCCTGTCCACACGCGATACAGGTGTTCATCGTCCACACTATAAAACTCTTCATCCCTGCCGTGATATTTGTATGTGACAACAACTTTATAGCCAATCACCCGTCCATCTTTTTTTACTTCCTGCGGTGATTGTATTGCCGACACATCCCAGTTAAATATATGTTTCCAATCTATTTTCATTGTCCGAAACCCTATTTTACTTTTGCCAACTGTTGTTTATAGAAATCGAACGCTATTTTTCGTGCCCGGGCTTTGGTGACAAAACACATTCTATCTTCATCATCTGAAAACAAATATTTCTGCTGGCCATGGTGCTTGTATGTGACGACAACCTCGTACCCTAACAAGACACGCCCTTTGTCACGATAGTCACAATACAGTTCAACAGGTCTTGACACCGCAACCGGTGTCCAGTCAAACAAATTCTTTACTGTATTAACGATACCACACATATTCATCTTAGTTTGCCCCCTGTGGCATACCACCCGGCATACCACCCTGTTGCTGCATTTTTGCCATAACTGCTTCCATACCGCCCATACGCTGAATCATCGCCATTTGCTGTTTCATCTTGGTATATTGCTTGATAATATGTTCAACATCGCGCACTGTGCAGCCTGCTGTTTCCGCAATACGACTTTTCGCATTGGCAAAGATTTTTTCTGGTTCTGCACGTTCTGCAACGGTCATCGCTTCCAAGATTTTAATTTGCGCATCAACGCTGCCGTCCTTAATCTTTTCCTTCATCGCAGACACTGCGCCCGACATACCCGGCACCATTTTTAACAGCCCGCTAAAATTGCTCATCTTTTTAATCTGCTTTAACTGTGCCAACATATCGTTCAGGTCGAACTGTCCCGCCATCATGCGCTGGGCTGTTTCTTTCATACCCGACGGCATTTTTGGCATTTCTGCATCATTGACATCAATTTGTTTATCCGCTTTCTTTTTACCAAAACCAAACATTATCTACTCCTTTTACTAAGTCTTTTTATTATTCCTTATTTTTTACCGTTATCAAGATACTTTTTCAAATAGCGTCCTGTTTGCGATTCCGCACACTGTACAATATCTTCGGGTGTACCCGTGGCGATAATTTGACCACCACCTGCACCACCTGTCGGTCCCAGGTCAATAACCCAGTCCGCGGTTTTAATAACTTCTAAATTATGTTCGATAACAATCACTGTATTACCTTGTTCCACCAGTTCGTGCAACACAGACAGCAATAATTTAATATCTTCAAAGTGCAATCCCGTGGTCGGTTCGTCCAGGATATAAATTGTTTGCCCGGTACTGCGCGCACTCAATTCCTTGGACAATTTTATACGCTGGGCTTCCCCCCCAGACAGGTCCAGGGAACTCTGCCCCAGTTTTATATAATCCAAACCAACCCGTTTTAACAGTTCCAGTTTGCGCGCAATTTTCGGCACATTAACAAAGAATCTGTATGCTTCTTCGACGGTCATATTCAGCACATCGGCAATTGATTTTCCCTTGTACTTTACCGCCAATGTTTCTTCGTTATAGCGCGTACCATGGCAACAGTCACATTCGACATAAACATCTGCCAAAAAGTTCATTTCTATTTTTATCTGGCCATCGCCTTGACATGCCTCGCATCGTCCACCCTTGACATTGAACGAGAATCGCCCTGATGTATATCCACGCGCCTTGGCCTCGGGCAATGCCGCAAAGAAATCACGAATATCTGAAAACACACCCGTATATGTTGCAGGATTACTGCGTGGTGTGCGACCAATTGGCGACTGGTCGATATCAACAACCTTGTCCACATTTTCCATACCGCGGATAATGTCATGGGCACCGGCCTCTATCTTGGAATTATACAGCGCACGCATTAACGCCGGGTACAAAGTATTCAACAGCAATGTTGATTTACCCGACCCTGACACACCCGTCAACGCAATAAATTTCCCCAGCGGAAAATCAACATCTATATTTTTCAGGTTATTTGCCCGCGCACCACAAACAGTGATTTTTTCACCATTACCATCACGGCGCACCCGCGGCACTGGAATCTTGCGCTTGCCCGACAGATACTGTCCCGTCAGCGAATCGGCACACTCAATAACCTGTTGTGGGGTACCCGCCGCAACAACATTTCCACCATTAACACCCGCACCACGCCCGATATCAATCAGGTAATCTGCCGCGCGCATTGCATCTTCGTCATGCTCAACAACGATAACTGTATTATCCTTGTCGCGCAGCATTTTCAGTGTTTCCAGCAATTTGTCATTATCACTTTGATGCAAACCAATTGATGGTTCGTCCAAAACATACAACACCCCAGACAGTCCACTGCCAATTTGTGACGCCAATCTGATTCGTTGTGCTTCCCCGCCAGACAATGTCCCCGCCATACGCGACAATGTTAAATAACCCAGTCCGACATTTTGCAAGAAATATAATCTGTCCGTGATTTCGCGCAGAATCATTTTAGCAATATCATTTTCTTTTTGTGATAAATGCTGGGGCAAATCCTGAAACCATTTCAGCGAATCGATTACCGACATTTCACACACATCCATAATATCTGCGCCATTGATTTTCACACACAACGCCTGGATATTTAATCGTTTTCCATGACAAACCGGGCATGGTTTTTCAGCCTGGTATTTCGACAATTCCGTACGCATCGCTTCGGAATCCGATTCGCGCCAACGGCGTTCAATATTTGGGATAACGCCTTCGTACGGTTTTTCATACACATAACCGTTCCAGTTAATTTTAATTGGCTTGTCCCCACTGCCATACAGAACCAGTTCTTTTTGTTCTGCTGTCAATGTATGCCATGGCTTTGACAATGGAATACCAAACTGTTTATGCAGCGCATTCAACAAATGTTCAAACTGTGACAGCATTCCCGCGCGCGACCATGGTGCAATTGCCCCCGCCAATATAGATTTTGACGGATCCGGCACAACCAAATCTGGCGACATATTTAATTGCATGCCCAGTCCATCACAATTCTGACACGCCCCCATTGGCGCATTAAAAGAAAACAATCGTGGTTCAATTTTCGGCACTGTAAATCCACTGACCGGGCACGCATAGTTCTGTGAATACAATATATCTTCATTTGTATCCAGGCGACGCACCAACACCGCACCCGGAACCAATCGCAACGAACCTTCGAATGATGCATACATACGACTGCGGAATTCTTCGTTATCCGAATCGACCGGTGGCATCTGTAATCTGTCCACGATTACAAATATATTATGCTTTTTATTTTTATCCAATTGCGGCACAGACGACAAGTCAACCAATTCATCATCAATTATCGCGCGTTGATACCCCTGCTTTACCAAGAACGCTAATTCCTTGCGGTATTCACCTTTGCGTTCACGCACCAATGGCGCCATAATAAAGATTTTTGTTCCTGCGGGTATTTTCATGGTCCAATCGACCATTTCTGCAACCGTTTGTGATTTAATCGGCAACCCCGTCACCGGCGAATGCGGCACACCGATTCGCGCCCACAGCAAACGCAAATAATCATAAACTTCCGTCACCGTACCAACCGTAGAGCGCGGATTTTTTGATGTTGTCTTTTGTTCAATTGAAATTGCCGGTGCCAGTCCTTCTATTAAATCAACATCTGGCTTTTTCTGCATATCCAAGAATTGCCGCGCATACGACGACAGCGATTCTACATATCTGCGTTGTCCTTCGGCATAGATGGTATTAAATGCCAACGATGACTTGCCCGAACCCGATACACCGGTCAAGACCACCAATTTATGTTTTGGTATGTCCAGGTCAATATCTTTAAGATTATTTTCGCGTGCACCGCGAATTTTTATCATTGATGTCATAGTACGAATAAATATAGAAAAAATATTTAATTTTTCAATAGAAAGGGCGAAAGAATCTTCGCCCAAATTACTTGATTTATTTCTTAGATATCAAACTGTCCGGCGACAATGATATTCCTGCCTTTCTGGTATGATCTTTGCCAACGGCTGGAATCAATGTACCATCGACCCAAATATCAATACCACCTGCGTTGCCAAATGTCGCCTTGTGCTTATTACCCGCCGGCACATAATAGACATCACCTGGAACCAGCACACGACTAAACACTGTATTGCCACGACCATCTTCTATCTTTACCCATGATTCCTGGGTTGCCTGCAAAATCACATCTGCCTTTTTTTTGTTTTCGGTACCAAAGCGTTCACGCACAGCAACCGTATATTTTGGTTCTGACGATTGATCAACCGCAACAACCGTGGCCTGTTCTGCTGATTCAGACGATTCGCCAGGTGTAAATACCGCAACCAATCCAATAATCAGCGCCAACACCAATACACCACCCAAGAACCACTGCCAATGTTGGTATATGAACTGATAAACCTTTTTAAAGAAATTTTTCCATTGATTTTCTTGTTTAATACTTGGCATTGCGCATGCACTGACATCTTCGTCATCATCTGCCACGCAATCCGACACCAACCCCATTTCACGTTTTATCTTCATAACGATTTCATCAGGATTCAGCCCCAGTTCCATTGCATAATTACGCGCAAACCCCAATATATACACAGGTTCTGGAATCACATTATACTGTCCTTCTTCCAGGGTCTGCAAAAATTCTTCACGAATACACAACTGTTTCGCGATTGTTGGAATTTCGCGTTTACGACGCCCTGTTGTACGGGCATTACGCAACATTTCACCGGCGGTTAATTCCACAACAGGTTCTTCTGCAATCACTACTTCTGCTTCTTGATTTTCGTTCATTTTTAATATTCCTTGGCTTGTTGTCCTACATAATACCCCAAAAATCCTTAATTGCAACCTTTAAGGCATCTGCGTCCATAATCTGATTGACCCGCACCCTGAATTCAGACGAATTCTTCATTCCTGCACTATACCACGCGACATGCTTGCGAAACATTGGCACCGCTGTTGCCGCGCCATAGTATTCCAACGCATATTCCAGGTGCCGCAACACCAGTTGCCCCATATCAACAGGCACATCCACACCACGCACACTTTCCAGCATCCACGGCGCACCCAACAACGCGCGACCAACCATTGCGCCACTATATCCTAAATCCTGTACGGCCGCCAAATCAGTTGATGCATTGATATCACCATTTGCGATAATCGGAATCGGCGCATTGTGCACATTTGGCAATACCGCAGGACCAACATACAACTGGGCACGCGTCCGCCCATGCAGTGTGGCAAACCGCACCCCACAATCGGCGGCAATATCAATTAAATCCGCCCAGTCCTGGTGGTCACTGTCCCACCCCAGTCGTGTCTTGATTGATACAGGAACCGACACCGCCCCCACAACCGCAGACATAATCCGCCCAGCCAACAGATGATCACGCATCAAATGTGCGCCGGCACCGGCACGTGTTGCAACCTTTGGCACCGGGCATCCCATATTGATATCAATCCATTTTGCACCATTGTCCGCCAAAATCTTGGCGGCATCGGCCATCAAGTTTGGATCTGCACCGAATATTTGTGCACCAACATTACCCTCATCCGCATAGTTATCAAAATTCCGCAAACAGTTTTTATGCGCGCCAACCAATGAATGGCACGAAATCATTTCTGTCACCAATGGCGCGTGCGGTGAAAATTCACGAACGATTCGCCGAAATGGTCGGTCGGTAATCCCTGCCAATGGTGCAGCAAAAATTTGATTCTGACTAAACATTTGTGATATAATGCCACCGATGAAGGAAAAAATCAAAAATTTCTTTGGCTTTGTATCGCGCGCCTGGTCGGGCGGTTTGCGCGGCAAACTGGGGATTATCATCGCCCTATTTTCATTTTATATGTTTATCCAAATGTTTTGCGGCGATGTTAATGTGCAAAAATTTATTGCAAACTTTTGGCACATGAACACCGAACAACAACAGTTGACAATGGAACGCGCCGAACTGGACAGTTTGGAACGCCACATCCAATTACTGCAAAATTACAGCCCCGATTATGTCGAAGAACTGGGGCTGAAATACCTGAACATTGGCGATGCCAAGGTTAAAATTCTTAAAATTTAATTCAATACCAATATTGTCCCATTCAGATAGAACGCAAAGCACAACCATAAAATATATGGCCATACCAAATATGATGCCCCACGACTGATTGGCTTAAAGGCGGCCGCCATCCACACAGCGATAACAATCAACGCCACCAACGATAATAACGCGCCCCCAACCAAATGCAAACCAAAGAATAAATACGACCACAACGCATTTAATCCCATTTGCGCAACAAACAACCAATATGCTTTCAGTTTACTTTGGCGTGTTTTTGTATTGTTCATAATCAAGAACAGTGCGATACCCAACAACGTGTATAAAATTAACCACGCCCACATAAACACCCAACCATTTGGTGTCAGCACTGATTGATTCAGACCATTATACCACACGTTTGCCCCTGGGGACATTGGCGAAAAGAATCCACCAATAATCCCCGGAACAAACGACACAACAATTGCAAAGACAAATGTAAAAAATTTTTTCATAAAACTTCTCCTTTCTATGGGAAAAATTCTATCACAACACCGCCCCCACAATAACAAGTATGAAATCCCATACTTATATAGAATTATACATATTTGTTCTGAATGTTGCGCTTTGACCGGCCTGGTATGCACACTGACTCGCACAAACTGACTCACAAGGTTGGGCAGTCCCCATACTGCTATAATACACCCAGCCCGATTGTGCCGGTGCCGTCATTTTGCACCAGCAATACATACCCGATGTATCAAATTCAGAAAATGTATTGGCGGGCTTTACAGTACCAACTGATGTCGCGCTTGTCGCAACACATGTACTGACCCCACTGATGGTGCCATATGAAAATTGTGTATACCATGTCTTGGCCGTTGAATTTGAACTATACGACGTGCCACTTTCCGATTTATCTACGGTCGTGATATCAAAGTTTGCCCCAGCGGCACATGCATTTTCGGGGGCATCAATTGTAAAACTGCCCGTTGCATCGTAATAGGTTCCACTGGCCACATAGCACGATGCCACACCACCACTATTATTGGCCAGCGATGTTGACTTTGCGACTGTTTTCAGGGCACTGTCGGTGTACAGTCCCGACACACTGGGGCAACCAAGGCACGAATTACCCGACCTATAATACCCGGCATTACAATTTGATGCCTGGCATGTATTTGTGCCATCGTTATACATAGTACCAGATGCAATCGATGTACTGGTACATGCTTTATAACATTTCGCCGCACTATCGCTGCCCGCGTAACTATTGGGGAATGTACTGGGGCACGATTCGCAATAATTACCATTTTTATAATATTTAGAATTGCAGCGCATGGGGCTACAGGTATTTGTGCCGTCTGAATAATACCGCCCCCCCGATTCAATAATCGATGCATTCGGGACATCCGCCCGCTTACATTCGCGATAGCATTGTTCATAGCTGGTCGCACCCGAATCAGAAAGGGTATAGTCCCCATCATTTGTTTCACTGCACGCATAACATTCTCTACTGGTCCCATTATCATAGTCCCCACCGCCATATGTACCCTGTGGACACTGTCGACATGGTTTTAAGGTAAACGAACAACCGTACCCCCCGCCTTCTGGAACGACTTCTTCGGTTGGTATATAACCGTCTTGACTGCACGCGTTACATACCGCGTACTGAATGCGCGTTTTGGTCGTTTGATTGTACATATACTTTGTTGTATAACTGGAACAATATGTACCACCATTTGAACTATATATCTTGTAATTACTCGCAGAACCAGCAGAGGTTCCCCAATCACTACATGTATCTGCAAATGCAGGTACAGCAAAAAAACAAAGTAATAGCGCAGTGTATTTTTTCATATCTTTTATCTCCTGTTGTTTTATAGAACAAAAAAACCACCAAAAATTTCAGGTGGTCAGGAGGTTCAAGACAATCAATACGAATTGTGTGTTTATTTATATATATCGCAACCCTCCTGACCATCTAATGTCAGGAGTTTTTTTCATCTGAATCAAAGCGCAAAAAAAACGCCATTTGGCGCATCTTTTTTCACCATCAGATGCGTATTGCACGGGTCTTGACACCCCATCAACGGAATTCCCGTTGACCATTACATTATAATAACAAGATTCAAAAAAAACAACGAAAATTATGTTGCGCTGGCAGCGCCCCCCCCACTTGGGGGGGGGAGTTTATTAAAAGCGGTAAGAACCCGAAACCTTGATATTATGCAACTGAATTGCATCATTGTACTGGTATCTGTAATCCAGTCCAACCTGGATACCACGGGCCGAAATAAATTCAACACCACCACCGATATTCGCCCACAATGGGTCAATATCAACCGCATAGTCTGTGAATACATCCGCCGGCGCAAACTTGTACTGTACTGTATCTGGCGCACCCAACACATCATATTCAACACCAACCGATGCATACGGACGAACCTGGAACCATGCCGACGGATAAATACGCTTTTGTGCGGTCAATGTATAACCCGGTGTTAAAACCAAATAACCATCAGATTCCAAATTCATATAATCATCACCATCAACCTGTTCGGTCACGCTGAATCCAAAATTATACCCAACGCGCGCATACAGATTGCCAACGATATATTGATTCAGCCAGTCATGCATCAATCCCCATTCTGAAATCAGACTAAATGCCGTACCGCTGCCATCAATCGTGTTAACAAAATTCTGATTGCGTTCAACATCCAACACATGCAAATCCAAGAATGCATTACCATACACGCGTGTCTTGTCGCCCAATGTTTGGATTAAATACCCACCGATACCAATATTAGTATCTGCAACCGTCATATCAACATTGCCTGCAATCGGTTGAATTACGCCATTGGAATCCGGCTTATACCCCAAATTCATTGAATCAGAATTATCAGACGACATATGCGACACATGCCCTGTTAATCCCAAAATCAATGTATTTGATTCCTGCCAGTCAAATCCACCCGCAATACTAAATCTGTTACCATATACACGCTTGTCATCTGATACATCTTGACTGAACATACCAAAATCAACATCTGCCCATGCTTTTTTCAGATTACGATTACGGTTCCAAATAAATTCATCCAACATACGATCTTCGAAATCACGGAATGTTGTATGTTCATTCAACACAACCGCACCCGCAATTTGTTCCAATTCACGAACCTGGAACAGGCGGCTAAACGGTGCCAATCCTGATGCATCGTATGACAACTTGTAATATTCCATACGGTCATACAATTCATTGGCCAATGTTTCCATATTTGTCCCCTGGAAAATCAGCGGAATCGCCTCAATCGGGGTTCTGTTATTGAATTTATAATCACGCAATTGACCCGCAACCAATTCATCAATTGCGCCTGCTGCAACCAATTCACCATCGGTATGTCCCGGTTGCAATGCAACCACAGGCTGAATCTTGAACACTTCTACTGGGCCACCGAAACGTGGGTCAAACACAACATACAAACTATCTGCAATACCATCACCATCCGTATCGCGTTCTGAAATATATGCCGGCAAAGTATCATCAGAACCATTAAATTCAGGCTTAATAGAATCCAAATAATTAAAGCATTTTGTCCCATCGGCGTTACAGAACCGAACATTCAAATCACGCAGTTTTTCAGACAATTTCAACAGCGAACCACCTGCCAAGGCATAGTTTTCGTCATTTTCTATGATTGATTCATCAGCGTGAACCAACCAAATCGCCGTTCCTTGGTCAACAATGCTGAACAGATTCAGTCCAATCTGCCCTTCACCCAATCCTTCGATATTTGTCGTTCCCAATGGGTCAATATCTGAAATCAGGGCACCACCAACTGTAATCAAGGCCTTGGCACTATCACCGGCATTATTTGTAATCTGGCCCAATGTGTTATCAGGATTCAAACTGACCGTTGCCCAATAATCACGACCGTCTTCGACCTGATTTGCGGCAAAGATTGCGGCTTCTATCTTGCTGGATTCGTTAAATGTATAATTCCCCGCAATATCCATGTATTCCAGTCCCAGGAATTCAACCCCGCCAGAAACATCACCATCAACCACAACATTCAACCAATCATTCCCCGCGCGTACTGCATTAAATTGCAAATCGCTGACATCAATGCCACCCGCACCAACCGTCACATCAGATGTATTGATTACCAAACTGTTGCCCGCCGTTTGGCTGATAGCGTTTGACGAAAATGCGGTTGTCGTAATCGCGAACGATTCGGATGCAATATCAATATCCCCAGACTCCAAGGAATCATTACCCTGATACAATGTACCATCAAACGTGAACTGTGACCCAGAATCCAAATTCAATCCCGCCCCAGCAAAGATGAAATTACCATCTGGCAAGGTAAAGGAATCCAAATCGATAAAACCATTTCCAGCATTCAGTGTCACAACACTGGTCGCATACCCCGATGTATTTGCCAATTCAGACAGCGTTATACCACTACGCCCCTGGATAGTAACCATTCCATCGACATTTGTAACATTGCCCAATGTCACCGAACCGTTGTTCGCGTATAATTCGAAACGACCACTGTTATTCTGAACATTACCCGCTGTCACATCTGATGCGACACTGGAATCCGCACTGGTCACATAGAACGCCGAATGCGCATTATTGTTAATTGTAATATCACCACCAAATGTCAAACTGCTGACATCATACATTGTATGACCCGCATTCGCGACAAAACCCGACATTGTCAGTGCATTTGCCGACAACAGTGTTGAATTCAAATTCAGCATACCGCCACTGCCGCCCTGGTCAATCATGCCGGCCACCGAAACATCGCCACCAACCACAACACTTGGTGCAGAAATATTCATTGTGCTGTCGATATCCAGCCCCGATGCCACAACCCCCGTAACCGCGGTCAAATTTGCAACACCGCCGCTGTGCGCAACCGCGCCCAAAGACATATTGTTATCTGCACTGTTCGCATCCAGTGTCACATTCCCTGCACTGTTGGTCAGGCCTGCCAGCTGAACCGTACCACCATAAATCGTCAGGTCACCAGAATTTACCGTTGTATTGTTCACAGTCACACTTGCAACGCGGCTATCCGTATCACCAAATGTCGCCGTGCCACTGTTATTCAAACTGGACAGCGAAACAGAACCTGCCCCAACAGACAATGTACCCGTGTTTGTCACCGAACCTGCTGATACTGCTGCCTGGGCACTGATATCAATCGTGCCCCCCGTATTCGACACATCACCATTAACCGTCACATTATTATTTGTTGTCAGTGTCAAATTATTAGTATTCGCCCCTAAATTAACACCGCCCAAAACAATATTACCGTTGTTGGCGTTCAGTGCCAATTCATTACCAACCACTGACAGCCCAGTTGTTGCCGTCCCAAACACCAATTCACCACCAACTGAAATATCACCCGCAGTTGCGGTAATTGAACTGCCGGCACTGGATGGATTATCAACAACCAACAAACTGCTGGCACCAACATCTAACGACTTAACCGATACATCATTATTATATAGTGTTATCTTGCCACCATTGGTTGCATTCATTGCATCGGTAACAGACACCGTCCCACCAACGCCATCCGTCCCCAATGCCAACGCAGCACCCGACACTGACACAGCCGACCCAACATTTATATATTGCGAATCCAATAATACAGACTTGCCCGCCGAAATCGACACATTGCCCCCAACATCAATCGCATCCGCGGCCAGTGCAAAATTATTCAGACTTTGGATTTCCAAACTGGTATTTGTATCCGCCGTCGCACCTGCAACTAAATCACCAGCCAACACGACACTTGGGCTGGTTGCATCACCACTGCCCGTCACGGTTATCTTTCCTAAATTTTGCCCCAGTGTAAACAATCCCCCAGTCAAGACATTGATTCCACCAACCTTGGATTCTGTATTCCACGCATCCAGTGTCAATTGGCCACCACTAACCACGACCTGGCCATCAACCGTCATCGCGCCGGCATTTTCGCCCGCCCCCTGGATAGTTGTTGTACCACCCACATTTGAAACGCCACCAGTGACGACAATTTGGTCACCAGAAACCTTTAAACTGCCCGCATTATTGGTCAGGCTGCCCAAAGTCAAATTCGCGCCCCCCAGTTGCATTGTACTATCATTAGTAATCGCGCCGCCAACCGTCAGGTTATTAGTCGCTGTAATTGTCGTGTCACTTTGTGCGCCCGACGAATCCAAACCCGTCACCGCACCAGACACAGTAATATTTGCCGCACTCAAATCAATCTCACCAGCAACATTACGAACATTTTCTATACTCAGCGTCCCATTTGCCGCAGCTATATTCATCACTGCCGAATTCAAGACCTTATCACCATTCAGTCCATTAACAACATCGCCAAACGATGTTGTACCCGCACCAGTAATTGTTATATCAAACTGTTGCAAATGATTAGAAACATCGTTCCCTGTCCCCAAATTCAACGAACCAGTGGTCAATGTAAAATCTTCTGAATTCGCCATTCCCGAAATATCAAAACCATTGTCCAAAACGGTCGCCCCACCAATTACCGCCGTAAAGTAGTCACCTTTTGATACAATTGATGCACCAACCGTTGCACCGTCGTCGGCATAATCATTACCATTAACCGTCAGGCTATCGGCAAAGACACTCATTCCGCCTTCGTTATTAACCACACCATCAATCGTCACATCACCGGCAGATTCCGTAACCGCGCCAACCGACAATGTATCACCCTTGTTATCCAAGTCACCCCATACGGTCACATCGCCAGCAACCGCCATATCCAAATCCGCGCCGGCCATATTCTGAACCGACCCTGCCACAGTCGATGAACCAGACACAAAATCACCACCCGCACTGATTGTGGAGTCACCACTATTATCCAGCCCTGCGATGGTCACATTATTATTTGCAGAAATATCAATCCCATTTTGTGCGGTCAACTTGCCCCCAACGGTCACAGAATTCACATCTTGAATCTGCGCCCCACCAGCAAACACAGCCGCACCACCAATATTCAGCTGATTCAGATTTTCCAACAAAACCTGCGACTGGGCAGTAATCGCCCCAATTGTCGCATTAACTGTATTTTGGGTGTCTTCGCCACCACCCAAGTAAAACCCACGATTTAATGAATTAACACCAACATTCAAACTGTTAATACTGATATCGCCTGCAACATAGACCCCAAAATTAGATGTACGATTACCGGTCCCCGCACTGATTGACAATGCCCCAGCCACCGCACTGGGGGTATCGCCCCAAACATCCATATTACCCGTCACATTCAAATCACCACTGATTTTCAGTGACATAGCCTCGTTCGCATTATCGACAACATACGATTCAGATGTTGTATCCAAATTGCCGTCAAAATTTATCGCCCCAGCCGCATCCAACGGCGCAGAATCATTGGGTAAATGCGTTGCCCCAAACGCAACCATTGGGACCAAACCACAAATAAAAGAAAATATTTTTTTCATACTTTTTCTACTTTTTCCATTCCAATCGTGCTTATATTATGGCACAATTTCCCACCGAGAACAAGTAAGTATTTATATGTAAAGGAGAAAAAAGCATGTTCGAAATCACAAAAATTCATGCCCGTCAAATTATGGATAGTCGTGGCAATCCAACCGTTGAATGCGACATCACATTATCCAATGGCGCATTCGGCCGTGCCGCGGTCCCATCGGGCGCATCAACCGGCACATTCGAAGCCCTGGAATTGCGTGATAACGCATCGGCATACATGGGCAAAGGCGTTTTAACCGCTGTAAAAAACATCAATGAAATAATTGCCCCCGCAATCATCGGCATGGACGCAACAAAACAGTCCGAACTGGACAACGCAATGTTAAAACTGGACGGTACCGCAAACAAGGAACGTTTGGGTGCGAACGCGATACTGGCTGTTTCTATGGCCGCAGCACACGCATCTGCGAACGCATTGCATATTCCATTATATCGCTATCTGGCCCAGGTATATGGCAACCCATCCCCGGACGTATTGCCGCGCCCGATGATGAATATTATCAACGGTGGTGCCCACGCAGACAACGGCCTGGACGCCCAAGAATTCATGATTATTCCCAACGGCGCACACAGCGAATTCGAAGCGATTCGTATGGGCAGCGAAATCTTTCATCACCTGAAAAAAATCTTGAAATCAAATGGCAATTCAACCAATGTTGGTGACGAAGGCGGCTTTGCCCCCAACTTTAATTCATGCGCCCAGGCACTGGATACAATTATATCCGCGATTCAGGCCGCCGGCTATACCCCTGGGGCCGATGTTTCGATTGGGCTGGATGTGGCATCATCTGAATTTTATTCCGACGGCATCTATTCATTCGAAGGCAAAAAAATGTCATCTGATGAAATGATTGAATTTTATCAAGATTTGATTTCAAAATACCCAATCATTTCAATCGAAGATGCCCTGGCCGAAGAAGACTGGGACGGATGGAAAAAACTAACCGACACCATCGGCAACAAGTGTCAATTGGTTGGCGACGACCTGTTCGTGACAAACCCATCGCGTTTAGCACGCGGAATTGAACGCGGCGTTGCCAATGCTATTTTGATAAAGGTTAATCAGATTGGCACATTGACCGAAACATTTGCCGCCATCAAAATGGCCCAAGACGCAAAATATGGCGTAATCATTTCGCACCGCAGTGGCGAAACCGAAGACACCACAATTGCCGACCTGGCGGTTGCGACAAACGCAGGCCAGATTAAAACAGGGTCTATGTCACGCACAGACCGCATGGCAAAATACAACCAGTTAATTCGTATAGAGGAAGAACTGGACAAATCCGCAAAATATGGTTTATAATCGGGCCAAAGGAAATGTAGGGGGGCGCAACCGCCCCCTTTTGCATACAACAAGACATGTCGATACCATTTGATACAATTTTACTGGTTATCAAATACATCATTGGAACAATGATTGTGATTGGCATCATACTGGCGCCGGCATGGCTGGCCCGCCGCACAGACAAAGGAAAACAAGACATGATTGTTGTCCGCCTGGGCAGTTGGCTGTTTGGTTGGTCAATTATCGGATGGCTGCACGCCCTATTTTGGTCTTGCAAGAAATAAAACCTACCTAAAACAATCACTTATACAACAAAAAAAAAAAAAAAACTAACCGTGCAATGCATGGACTTTTATTCACAAAACACCACATCCGGCACACTGGAACGACAAACCATTGACCAAATACAAAAACATTGTTTAATAAAATAAAAATCCCACCCCCACCCCATTCCTGCCTGCGCAGGAATGACAATGATACTTGCCACAACTGAACTCTGCACTCTGAACTATGAAAACTAAAAAATCCCCCAATCGGGGGATTTTTATTTTGCAACAACAACCATCGCTGTTCGCAGGACACTATCACCAAACATATATCCCGCCTGCATTTCATCAACAATCGTGCCAGATTTTGTATCAGCCACTTCTTTCATTTGGATTGCATTATGAAACTGTGGATTTAATGGTTCCCCCACAGAATCAATTTTCACGATTCCGATTTGTGCAAATGCTGATTCCAACGCCAACGCCATCGATTTTATACCAGCATCTTCGGGCGCCAACTTTTGCGCCGCAACCACTGCATCCATTACCGGCAACACCTTCTCGGCCACGGCCATCGCACGATTACGGGCACGTGATTCCGCATCCAGCGCACTGCGACGGCGTGTATTTTCCAGTTCTGCCGCCAATCGCAGATATTTATCGTTCAAATCCGCAATTTGGGCGTTCAGACGCTCAATTTCTGCATCAGAATTCGGCACTGTCGCATCCACACTCTGCGCCACAGTATCCACCGACACTTCTTCGACTTTAACTTCTTTATTATCAGACATTTCTTTTTCCATATCGATACTATACCTTTTATTTCACACTGGTTATTATAGGTATGAAATCGTCACTTTTCAAGGACGCCCCACCAACCAACACGCCATCAACATTTGGTATCGCCATAATTTCAGCTGCATTATTACCCTTGACCGATGCACCATATAATATTGGTGTACCCGCCAGCCCCATTGACACCAGTGTATCCGCAATTAGTTTATGCGCTTCGGCAATTTCGGCCGCCGTTGGGGTCAGTCCCGCCCCAATTGCCCAACGCGGTTCGTACGCGATTACAATCGGTGTATTAACCGTTTCTGGCACAGATTCCCGCACCCCCGATTCGATAACCGCCATTGTTTTCCCGGCCTGCTTTTCATCCATTGTTTCGCCAACACATACGATTGGAATCAGTCCATTATCCAATGCCTGCTGTGCCTTTTGGCGCACGATAGCATTTGATTCTGCGTGATACTGGCGGCGTTCACTGTGCCCAACGATAACATATTTTGCACCTGCGTCGGCCAGCATAGATGCCGAAACCTCGCCCGTACGGGCACCTGCGGCATGCGTGCTAACATCCTGCGCCCCCAGTGCAACATTACCCGACTGCGCCCCCAGCATGGTAAACGGCACACATAAAACCACTGTATTTTCCGTATCCACCGTCGCCAAATCCGTCAACATAGATTCCAGCCCTGCGCGCGTTCCATTCATTTTCCAGTTTCCTGCAATAATTTTCATAAAAAGTCCCCTTTTTTCGTTGATTTTTCGTATTTCGTTTTGCTATGGTATCGCAAAAGGGGAACAAATGCTAGAATATTTAAGAAACGCGGCAGAAAAACCTGTTGCTAAAATTTTAATTGCAATCCTGGCCTTTTCATTTGTTGGCTGGGGCGTTGCCGAATGGATTTTCAGTAATGTTGGCGGCAACAATTCATTGGTCTATGTTGGCGATGCCGATGTATCTGTACCTGAATTTAATGCCGAACGTTCACGCGAATTGGCGCAAAAGTCACGCGAAGAACAGCATGCGATTTATACTGATGCCGCGACCCAGGCTGCATTTATGCAATCTGTTATGACAAAACTGGCGACCCAGCGTATGGTTGAAAACCGCGCCAACGATTTGGGCTTTGTGGTCAGTGACCATCGCATTGCGCGTGAAATCCGCGAATTCCCAGAATTTATGGTGAACGGCGAATTTTCACCATTTGCCTTTGATTCTGTACTGAACAATTCCGGCTATACCGAAGCGGACTTTGCCGCTGTCCTGCGGAACCAGGTTCTGCGTTCTATGGTATTGGGCGCAATGTCTGCACCGATTCCTGTTCCTGAATTTGCCGCCCGCGCGACATATAATGCACGCTATGGCGAACGTCAGATTGATTATGCAACGGTAAACTTCTCTGATTTCAAGGTTTCTGCACCATCAGACGACCAATTATCTGAATACTATGCCCAGAATCCAAAAATGATTCCAGAATCACGCAATCTGTCCTATGTATTCATTGCCGCCGATATGTCAAAGCCCGACGACTATGATCGTGGCTATGCAATTGCGGTAAAGGTCGAAGATGACATCATCGCAGGCGACGCAATGCGTGACACCGCCAAAAAGCACGATGCAAAATATGTCGAACTGGGCGGCATTTCAATCGAAAAACGCCCCGTGGACAAGGTATTAACCGATAAAATGTTTGCCCGCGTATTTGACATGGACGAAGGTCTGGAAAGCGAAATGATTGAAACCAAAGACGGATTTTTAATCATGCGTGTTGATAAAATCAACCCCGCCCACAAGGCTGAATTTGCCGATATAAAAAAATCATTGGTATCTGACTGGACACGTGCCGAACAGAAAAAGCAGGCATATGTTCGTGCAAACGAAATCTTGGTTGATTTGAACAAGGACGGCAAAATGCCAGGCAAGAAATCTGTCACAGTATCCCGTGCCAAGGGTGCCCCAGCCCAGGTTTTATCCGCCGCATTTAACAACGCGGTTGAAACAAACACACTGGTTCCTGGCACCGATGCATTTTATGTCGTGCGTATTAACAAAGACATCGCACCAAAAATGGACACTAAAAAGATGGCCGACATCCGCAAGGAATTAACCAAGGCATCTGCGGACGGAATAATGAGTGACTATAATTCATTCTTGAAACGCGAATACCCTGTTGAAATAAACGAAAAAGTATTCAACCGCGTATTTCCAAAATAAAAATCCCCCAAACGGGGGATTTTTTATTGATTATTATTTTTCTTGTTTTGAATTTCCTGCATCATTTCAGCCATTTCAACAATACTGATATTTAATACTTCCAAAATTCTAGAAAAAACCTTGGTTGATGGCCACCGTTCCTGGCCAAATTTATAATGCCGCTTGCACTTGTTAAATGCAGTATTATCAAACCCACACAGTCGTGCCAATGCCGATGGCGACAACCTGTATCGTGATGCTGCCGCATCAATAAACGCCCATATTTCATCATGTGTCATTAAATCCCCCTGTTACTTTTACATCTGTGTCACAAATGGAATTTAATCATATTTTCCCGTGTTCTGCAAGACTATTTTATAGGCTATAATTCCTATATACCCCGCACACAAAAAACACCGATTTCAATCATAATAAAATTACACGAATCATTTCCCGTGATTATAACAAACAATTAAATATAATACAACAAAATTAAAACCGCCCATTCGGACGGCTTAAATTTTGGCTGCGCCATACGAAACGTTTCGCGAAGTATGGCACGCCCTACAGGATTGTAATTCCCACAGTCGCTGTCGCTTTGTGGGCCCCTTTCGCATGCGGCTCGAACCTACAGGTTCTCATCCAAGTCTGTGCAACAAAATTAAAACCGCCCATTCGGACGGCTGAATTTTGGCTGCGCCATACGAAGCGTTTCGCGAAGTATGGCACGCCCTACAGGATTCGAACCTGTGACCTGCAGATTAGAAATCTGATGCTCTATCCAGCTGAGCTAAGGGCGCAACGACGCTAATTTTATATCAAATCATCAGAAAATTCAAGTCCCCCGCACACAAAAATACAAAGGCACACATTTGTGCGCCTTTGTGTCCTTTCTCATTTTCTTATCTCTGCCGTAATTATTACATAAATTTTATTAAATAACAACCCTTTTCAATTGTTGCAATTGACCAAACATATAAATATCTGCACCGGCATATATTAACAATGTTATTCCCAAGTAATACATCATTGCAACCGCACCCACCACCGGATAGACCAACAATAGCACTGCCAACCCTATCAAAACAATCGCCATAACCAGGTTAAAAACATAATGCCCAAACCGCGCCCGTGCCATATTTATTGAGAAAATCAATGCACGCAACGCCTTAAAGCAAAACAGAACAACAAATATGTAAATCACCCCAACCATGGATTCAGATGGAAACACACAAAACAGCACACCAATAATAATATTTACCAGACCAAACAAAACATCCATCCATCCGCCGCCAAAATTCCGCGATGTACCAAATCCTGCAAATGTGCGAAACAGACCGAACAAAATCAGACCAATTCCAATTACAAATGTCAACGCTGTCAGTATCATCACCGGCCGCACAAATACTAAAATCGCAGCAAAAATCAGCAACAACCCTTCGCACACCAATAAGGGGGCGCTTTTTTCGTATATATGATTGACACGGGCGGCAATGGCGGTCTGTTTTTTTGTTGGCTTGCGGGACATGTTTCATCTCTCCTTTTGTTTACAGATTACCACATTCCCCCACCCCACCAAACAGGTGTCTATTCACAATCCTTGACACCCCACGCGTCCCATTTTATAATCCAAGCAAAAGGGGAAAAAGATGAATAAATTGTTTGCGATTTTACCTGTTATTTTATTGGCAGGATGCGGCGGTGGCGACAGCAATCCTGAAATTGGTCGCTATAACGGGCGCGTCACAAATGTCATGGAAAATCCAAACATTAAACGGATTAAATCCAATGTGACCGGCACTGAATTCCAACTGGAAACCGACAACGCCCAGGATATAATCGCACGCGCGGCTGAAATTTATGCGCAATTAAACCCAGGCGAAAATCTTTATGAAAACCTGACCAGCAATTCCGGTTCCCCATCATCCAATCGTGTTTCTATGAGCAATGGTCTGACCAAACCTGACAACAACCGCACACTGGAAGAAAAAAAGTTAGACAAAGCGCGTACATACCTGAACGCGGCAAAAAATTATTTTAGTGGCGCAAAAGAAGCACTGCCCAAAACCATCAGCGAAACAGAATACGCAAAATTCTTGGTTATGTGTGGTATCGACCCTGAAACATACGAATACAACACAGTTGACAGTTTCATTGAATACCTGAAAGCACACAAGACCGAAACAACAAATCGCACCGGCCAAAAAGAAGTTAATTATGCCCTGCCCGATGAAATTGCAAATGCTGTGAACAACCCGAACCTGTGGTACACCCAGCGAAACATCGCAAATATGAACATGTACACGGGTGGTGACCTGCAGATAAAGGGCCGCATCGATGTTGAAAAGAATGCATTTATAATGGGAATTTTTGCCCCCAGCGGCACCGAATATGAATTTGACGCCAGTGAAAGCGTCGTTACCGCCATAGACAAAGACAGTTCAACAACATACGAAAACGGCAAATTAACCTGTGTCGCGGCAAACGGATGTGATTGGTCAAAGTATCTGGGATTCAATGAAACGCTATCGTTATCCGATATGACAAATGGCATTACAGAATCCAAAAATCTAGCGTTTGGTAATCGTAACCTGGGCGGCAAATTAAAGTATTCCGACTTTGGCTATGTCATCAGTAATAAAAACGATTTCAGTGCGCCAACCTTTATCGGGGGCTATGACATTAAACGCACCGGGATGACCGACAATATATCCAACCTGGCTGATGCAGCAAAAATCACAGAAAGCACCGTATATACCGGCAATGCGTACGCGGTTATCGGCGGTCACTCTGTTCGTGACGGTGACGCCACACTGACGGTCAACATGGCAAACGCAGATAACTCATTGAACATGAATTTCCAAGACTGGTATAACATCACGGTTAATTCAGACAACACCACAACATGGGCAAAGAATTGGTCGGGTGACACGGCACCATCTGACGCCATGGCCACAACCGACGGTATCACATACGATGGTCGGTATGAATTCTATGGCGCGACACAATCCGCCCCCGCGAGTGAGGTTGTCGGCACCGGATCATTCGTCATGCCATCAGACAGCAACAATCCGTCGGTTGACATATCATTTGGCGCATCAAATTACCCAATCGAAACAAATAAATAACAAAAATCCCGCCACATGGCGGGATTTTTGTTATTTATGCTTGGTTATCAGGTCTTTAAACACCTGAACCACAGCCGCCTGTTGGGTTGGGCTAACCGTGCCATCCTCAAATTTTTTGATAATATTAATTGCTGGATTACCTGATTTTTTAATACCGCAAAATGTTTCAATATCTTTTGGAAATCCATATGAATAGTCTGTTAATATTGAAAATTCATTTTGCACATCTTTATTATCTTGGCGATTTGGATCACTGTCCAAATCATACAAAACAGCATGACGAATATTATATGTATTCAGTACCTTCAAGAAATAAGGCATTGACCATTTGCCCACACAATCAATCAAGGTCACATTTTCTGTCAATTGACGTGGTAAATCGCCCCGCTTTTTCAGATAGTTATACAGCATATATTCTGTTGGCCCTTCGACCAAAATCACCTTTCTGGCAAAGAACAAATCGCTGCGCGGCCTATCAAAATACACCATATTTTTTGCCAATTCCAAATCTGCATCTGGTATTTTATTTTGATGAACAACGGTGCGTGCATTTAATCGTTCAACGCGAATAATTCCCTTGGTATCGACAATGTCTTCGGACACCAGTTGACTGGAATGAGTGGTCGCAATAACCTGTTGATTTTGCCCAGTGGCAAATATTCGTAAATCATTGGCTAAATCAGTAATCCCCGTCGGATGCAATGATACTTCTGGTTCTTCAAACAACAATGTTGTCATTTTTGGCAAAAAGCGAATACTTTTGCCTGTTACCAAAGAATCTGTGGCATCTGCGAATTTTCTTTTTTTGATTTTATAATGTTCTTCACGTTCTGCATATTGGCCATTAATTTTTATCAACGCAGCAATTATTCTGCGTTGCAGACCAGTTCCGATTTTATCCAAACTCAACCCACCAACACCATCATCAACATTGATATTCAGCAAGAACTTTAATATTTCTGCGGCACTAAATTTGCGCGCCCCAATATTTACATAAACACCCGAAGATCGAACCTCGTCATTGATTTCCTTGCCCAGTTTTTTGAATTGTGGCAACGCAGATTTATTAACCTGGGACAAAACAGGTTCAATTTTATCCTTGTATTCGCGTTGAAACCTGGGGTTTTGGCAAATCAGATTTATCAAATTTCCCAACACAGATGTTCCTGACATTTTGATACTTTCTTGGACATCAACAACCGCCGGGACATAAATAATATTCCCCAGTCGTGTTGGTTTTTCGCCACGCATACCACAAAATGCTGTTGTTTCCAAACCATCCTTGGTATATCCATGAAACGCGACATCGCCTGTTAAATCCTTGCGCACACGCAATTTCCCAGTATCTAATTTATACTTTTGCGGTAACTGAGAAAATTCTTTGTCCGTCAAATCATATTCAATTTCAATCCATGCATCCCTGTCGCCCCGATTACAACGTTTGCAAAAGTCATCTTCGGCAAACCGGATATCGCCATAAAAACAACGAATCGCATCGATAATGTTACTTTTTCCAACATTATTTTCCCCAACAATGATTGAATAATCACGGAAAGATATCATCGCATCCTGAACAGAACGATAGTTGTGAATATGGACAGTATTTATCTTCATAACATTTGATCCTTTGATTCTGTGACCAAATTGTATCATCACAGTCACAAGTGTCAATCACAAAATTGACAAATCTGCATTTTTATCAACAAAACAAATATTAAAACCGCTGGCGCATGGTAAATTCGGCCGTAAACTTATCAAATTCGCGTTGCCAAATATTTGAATCACGGTGCGTATAGCCCAACACAATTGTCGGCACAAATCCCCCAATATCAAACTTGTTATTCGAAATAGATATTGAATATCGCTGAACAAAATCACGTTCGGTTATCTGCGAAAAATTACCATTATGAACAACCCAGCGACCATCATCATACGCAGTCCAGTACAGGTACGGTTCGCCGTAAATGTGGAATCCCCACGGCAATTCAGCACCCAATCCAATTCCCACCCCTGGTTGCCAATATGAATATGTCGGATCGACGGCAGCCTCACGCATTATACCGACGCGCGCCACGGCATATAAACTGGCATTAAACGAATACGCCAATCGCAATTGCGACGAATATGTATCGCCAGACAAGAAATCATCATACAAATCATACTTGTTCGCTGTATATTGCAACGACAATCCGCCCGATAACTTGCGGGTAAAATCATAATTCAAATCTAACTTTGCCCCAGCGGCCCAATTATATCGCTGCCACCCGTACCAGCGACGATTCCACACCGCCGCCAACCAAACATCCCCACGGTTCCAAATATACCGTGGTCCTGTTCCAACCGACAGGTACAAATCATCATAGTCAGAAATATCATAAATATTTGAATACACAAACGCATCTGACTTCCAACGCCAGTGTTCAGACAACTTAAATTCATAATCCCCACCCAGCGACAGATTATACCCCATCGCCGATTCGGGTTCACTTAAATCACGACACATTGGCCCAAAGACGGTATTAACACACTCTTCCCCGCCAACAGCGTTGTTTACATTATTATCAGGGGCCGCCCCAAAATTAAACCACACATTCCAATTCTTGTTTTGACGCACAACCCACCGGTAATAGTTCATCATTCGCCGCACTTCGTCGGGTAAATCCGCCCCCGCCATTGCCAACCGCAGGTGATAGTCTGCACGCGCCCATTGTTTTGTATGCATATAGCACACCGCCAATTCGAATCGAATTCGCGCCAGGTCCGGATGGGCATCTAATATCTTGCGAAACACTGTAATCGCCGTATCATAATCCCCACGGCGCGCCGCGACTTGCCCCAGCAAGAACCAGCGTTCTATTTCCAGCGCAACATTCCCCATTTGCGGCAGCATTGTTAAAATAGTTTCTGCATTATCAAAGTCACCGCGTTCAACCATATCACCGGCCAGTTTTACCGCATCCAGCATCGACATGGTAATTTCCTGGTGTTGTCCCGCCTGGGGCACTGTTGATTCTGCCCATGAAACCATGGGCAGAAACACTAACGCAAAAACCAGCGATTTTATCCTAATCACGCTTTACACCAAATGAAATATCCGCCTTGTATCCCCAGTCAGAATCACTTTCAGCATTCACATCACGTTCAACATATTGTATAACCCCGGTTGCTTCGGTTGGCGTATCCACATCTGGCCCATAATATTTCATCTCTAAATTTTCTAAATCGCCATCACCTGTTCTATATGCGAATTCAGAATCTGCAGACTTTCCGGTAAAATGAATTCCATTATTATTCATTGTCCCCATATCATCAACCGTGACAGTGTACCATCCATCCCCTGAAAAATCTGCAACCAATTTTTGGTTCAATAGTCCATCTGTATTTGTAACAGTTAATGTTGCCACACCGTCATACTGTGCCAGTTTTGGTTCTTGATACTCGTCTGTACCTTCCCAATCATTACGCTTTGTGGTCACCCCTGCATATGCCAATCCTGAAAAGGTCATATCTGTTGTTGGGGCATTTGCTTCATTGTCTGCATATCCGCCAAAAAACACGCCATGTTCATGATAGGTTATTTCCTTATCTATCTCGGTCACGGTATCATCGACATCAACATGTCCTGGATTCATAGTTGCACTTGAAATCAGCAACCCAAAATCAGAATATTTCAGTCCCAATTCCTTGCCACGACTTTCAACCAAAATCCCATCAGAATAATTAACTGGTGCCGACACAACACAGCCATTTCCATCACCACATTCTTCTTTGTATGTAATGATGTTCATATCGTCCAAGTATTCCCGAACCCGGGCCAGGGTACTGCCATCTTGATCATTTTGTATATATACTTTCAAAACACTTAACAAGCGTTCTTTGATTTCTTGTTCTGTGGGCGTTTCGCCTGATGCAAAGAAAACACTTCCGCTGATTGAATTACCACCACCCATTGGGACATCACACCAATACTCGGTGCCTTTCTTTGATTGTTGGAATCGTCCACCACCAATCGTTGCATAACTTTCTTCGTTACCATCAACCTGTGTCAGGCTTTTAACCTGGCCATCTTCAAACACAAATGTAAAATGCAGTCCTTCGACGGTCCCCTTAAATTCGGCATTATTCAATGTCGTTTTGAATTCCTTGCCAAAATCCTTGTAAACAAAATTCGCCCGTGAAATCAATTTTTCTATTTCATCTGTTTTTTCGTCACCGGCTAAAACATCCATAAAATACTTAATATTTTCTGTCAGGTTGCTATTCCCATTATTCACAGATTTCAAGAATTCAATAATATCTAATTCCTGCATACCACTTAGTGCCAGGGCCATTAACACATCATGGTTTGTTTTATTTTCTAAACTGCCGCCCACTAAAATATCATGCATTATCTGATATGCCGCATCAATATCCTCAGCCGTATATTCATTTGATTTTGCGAATGAATTTATACCCTGGCGATGCGCAACCGCCACACGGGAAACAGTTGCCCCACCGTCAACATCATGCCCAGATTCTATGGCTTGAACAGTTTTCATCGCCTGTTCATATTGTGATGTACGCATCGCATTAACATCCACCATGGTCAGTCCTGAATCCTGGGAAACCAAAAATTCATCACCAGACGGTTTTACCACTGCACCTGGTCCCATTCCACCAGAACCGCCACCACATGCCGCCAATGCCAATACAGATGTTAAAATTGCCAAATTTCTCATAACAAATTCCCCTTTGTTTGCCCGTACAAACATTATGCCCCCAAACAATAAGAAATTCAACCCAACAAACCGAAAAACCACATCAAAAAAAACCACCACAAAAGTGGCGGTTTTGAATTTCGTGGTCGGAGTGAAAGGATTCGAACCTTCGACACCTTGGTCCCAAACCAAGTACTCTACCAGACTGAGCTACACTCCGAAACGAAGGCAATTATAACAGCATTTTTTAGAAATGCAAATTTTTTTGTTCATTTTGTGCTTGTCTGATTTTGGGAAGTTTTCTATCATATAAACAAATGAAGCGCGTTTTATACTTTTTATGCCTGTTTATCGCCACCGCACCTGATGCAGGGGCTGCGACGCGTGCCGCCGCGGCAACTGGCACAACCGGCTATAACTATAATTACATGTACCCATACATGAATAATCAGATGCGCACAAACCTGAATCCTGGGGTAACAACATCACAATCAACCAGCCCAATTGATGTCGTTGTAAAGACTGAAAAAATGTCGGGCGAACGCCGCGTTGTTCCGCGTCGGGGCACATCCGGGCGCAGTGCCACCACACCAATGGTATTTGGCCCAACAACCGCCACCACAACAACATCGCGCAACACCCCCGCGACCCAATCATCAACGACCCAGCGTCGCGTTGTCGCACGCAGTGGCACCAGAACTGGCACCATGGCCCGCGCAACCCGTGACGACAATGCCGTACAAAACCCGGGACGCAACACCAGCATAACCTATACCGCCCCCAGTGCCAAGGCCGTTTCTTCGTCGCGCTGTTTGGCAGACTATACCGATTGCATGAATGATTACTGCGAACGCCCCGAATCCGCATATAACCGCTGTTATTGCAGTTCAAAGTTGGCGCAAATCGATTCGAAATATCAAACAGAAATTGACACATTGGTCAAAAAATTATTATCGCTTCAGACTGAAAATCGCTGGTCTGACAGCGAAATGACCGAATATTGGGAATCTGTTATGGGCACATACGGTGACGACAATGCATGGACTGCATTGGACCAGGCCCTGGACATTGACTGGGCGGCAACCGAAAGCCGCGTTCGTGGACAACAAGCATTTAACACAGGTCATGAATACTGTGCTCAATACTTGCAAAATTGCTACTATATGGCATCTAACCTGCGCGACGCATATCGATCAGAGATTGCCCGCGACTGTGCCGCATACGAAACATCACTGCAACGCATCAAGAACGCCGCCGAAAGTATAATAGAGGCATATAATGACTAACTTTTTTGGTATTGAATATGGTCGTGGCGCATGTGCGATTCCACGTGATGGTGGTCCTGCATTGGCCCCTGCTGCAATAAAACAAATGTTTCCTGACCATGATTGGACAACCCTGGTCCCGGCACCATTTGACATAACACGGTGCACCACCGACAGGTTTGGTGAAAATTTTGAAATTCAGAAAAAAATCGTGGCCACAACACCCGATGATTTTCACATTATGATTGGCGGCGACCACTCACTGAACTATGGGCATTTTACCGCACTGGCGAATCGCCTGGACGACGAAGATTTATGCCTAGTCTATATTGACGCACACTTGGATATACACAGTCCCGAAACATCACGTGCCCAGGCAACTGGCGCACCACACGGGACAAATGTGCGCGCCTTGATGGGCGATGGCGATGCGCGTTGGTTAACATTGCGTACAGGCACCGCACCCGCACTGCGCCCCGAAAATGTCTTTTTCTTGGGCACACGCGACTATGAACCGGCTGAAATTGAATTCATCCAGGACAATAATATATTTATGCGCACCCCCGACCAATTACAAAACGCATCGGATTGGGCACGCGCCATATCTGAAATCAAGCGCGCAATTGGTGCCCGCCCCTATGTCTTATCATTTGACTTTGACGCGATTGACCCGAAATATTTCCGCGATGTATGGGTTCCTGCACCAAATGGTATCAGCGTGGATGCCGCCGAATATTTTATTCGCGCATTTGCACCAGATGCACACGGTGTTGAATTTGTCGAATACACGCCAAACGGCGACCCCGACAGTGCCGAAATTGTACATCGACTAATCAGCCTTGTCGCAGAATAGCACACATTTGATTGTGCCGATAAATATTGCGCGCTAAATCATCACTGATAACATCCCAGTCCCCTGCCCGCCCGTATATCGGCATACATGTTATTGGCGCACATACATCATTCGGCAATGGTGTATTTTTCGCGCAAGCTGCGACGAATATCGCGCACCCCAGTATTAAGTATTTTTTCATTAACATAATCGACCTGTTTAATTATTTTTGCTTGGTTTTCCATATATATACTGGCACGGGCTGCCGCACATTTTGCACGACCATTTTCCACCCCTGCCCTGTAAATAAAAAAAACAGCGACCACCGCCGCTAAAAAAATCATAAAATATAGTTTCATACCTGCCCCCTTTTTACTTTGATAAATAAAAGTTTAGCGGGGTATTTATAAACAGAATTTTTGCAAAAAATTCTGTCATCCCGTGGCCTGACACCGGGACCCAGGTCATAAAAACATTATTATTTGTGCGCACTATGTGCGCATAACCTAGGTTCCGAGAACATTCACCCACAAAATTTCCAATTTTGCGGGGCCCGAAAAAGCCACGGAATGACAAAACACTTAA
>JAZTWE010000009.1:0-16210 GCA_045635705.1 Candidatus Enterousia sp. | reverse complement strand
AATTTCCTTAGAGGCGCAATTGGAAGCGCGCACATTGATGTTATCTACGAATAACGTATTGTCACCTGCGAATGGTGAACCAATGACTGTGCCATCGCAAGACATGGTTTTGGGTGTTTACTATATATCTTTGATTAATGGTGAACACGACGAAAAGAAATCGCCACGTTTTGTCGATATGGACGAAGTTAAAATGGCATTGGAAAATAAAGCGATTACTTTACACACACCAATTTACGCACGCGTCAAAGGCAAAAAATACGCCACAACTGCAGGTCGTATGATATTGGGTGAATTATTGCCAGATGGAATGCCATTTGATTCTGTGAACAAAGTTATGCCGAAAAAAGAAATTGAAAAATTGTTGGCAAAAACTTATGAGATTTGTGGTGACAAAGCAATGATTTTATTGGCTGACGCGTTGAAAGATACCGGATTTGAACAGGCTGTACGCAGTGGTATTTCGATTGGTTTTGATGACGTTGTTGTTCCACAAGACAAAGAAAGCATCATTGAAAAATCTGAAAAGGCTGCGGCAGAAATCGAAAATCAATATCAAAACGGTTTGTTGTCCAGCGGCGAACGTTACAACAAATTGATTGACTTGTGGCAACATACAACTGATGAATTGGGTGACAAAGCGTACGCTTCGTTGGGAAATACGACTGGTGATAATTGGAATTCAATTCATATGATGGCTTTGTCCGGGGCTCGTGGGTCCAAGGGGCAGATTCAACAGTTGGCGGGTATGCGTGGTATGATGCAGAAACCAGACGGTTCAATTATCGAAGTTCCAATTATTTCGAACTTTAAAGAAGGTTTGACCATGTCTGAATACTTTACATCCACCCACGGTGCGCGTAAAGGTATGTCGGACACGGCGTTGAAAACTGCTGACGCAGGTTATTTGACCCGTCGTTTGGTTGAATTGGCACAAAACACAGTTATTACAGAACACGATTGTGGCACAACAGAATACATCACTGCGAAACCTGTATATCAGGGTTCAACATTGTCTGTTGCGCTGGGTGATGTTGTTTTGGGACGTACTGCTGCCCACGACATTGTACACCCAATCACCAAGGAAGTAATTGTCCCTGCTGGTGAATTGATTACCAAGGCAGCAGCCAAGGCGATTAACGAATCCGGTCTGCCATCTGTTGATGTTCGCAGCGTTCTGACATGTTGCAGTGACGGTCTGTGTGCAAAATGTTATGGTATGGACCTGTCACGCAATGCATTGGTACACGTTGGCGAAGCGGTCGGTGTTATCGCGGGTCAGTCAATTGGTGAACCTGGTACTCAGTTAACATTGCGTACTTTCCACATTGGTGGTGTTGCATCTGGTGGTGCCGAAAGTCACTTTATCGAAGTCCCAGTTGCAGGTACAATCAAACTGATTGATGTTAACACGATTAAGAACAGTGCTGGCCGTATCGTTGTATTAAGCCGTAATGGGAAACTGGCGGTTGTTGACAACGAAGGCAAAGAATTGTTCAGCAGCAGCCTGCCATACGCGTCTATGCTGATTGTGAACGACGGTGATGCTGTTGAAAAGGGCGCAAAGGTTGCAGAATGGGATCCATATTCCAACACAATCATCGCTGAAAAAGACGGTATTGTTAACTTTAACGACTTGATTGAAAACGTTTCATACCAAGAAGAAGTTGACTCTATGACTGGTATCGTCTCACGCAAGGTTATTAACTGGAAGACAAACACCAAGAAAGCATTGAAACCATCTGTCACATTGGTTGATGAAAAGGGCAATGTAATTTCATTGGGTGGCAAAAAGATTGCTGAATACCTGTTGCCAATCTATTCTGTGCTGAATGTTGCCAATGGCGCAACAGTTGCAGCGGGCGATGTTTTGGCGCGCATCCCTGTCCAGACAAAGCGTACAGGCGACATTACCGGTGGTCTGCCACGCGTTAATGAATTGTTGGAAGTTCGTCGTCCAACCAATCCTGCATTGTTGGCGGAAATCGATGGTACCATTGAACTGGAAGATGCCAAGTCCAAGATTATCATCCGTATTGAACCAGATGATGGTACAGCACCTGTTGAATACGCTGTGCCAAAGGGTACAAACCTGTTGGTTCGCAGTGGCGATGTTGTAAAGAAGGCCGATAAATTGGTTGACGGTGACCCTGTACCACAAGATATCTTGCGTATCTTGGGCCAGAAAGCCTTGGCAACATTTATGGTTGACCAGATTCAGCAGGTTTATCGTCTGCAGGGCGTGGTAATCAATGACAAGCACATTGAAATCTTGATTCGCGAAATGACACGCCGCGTTGAAATCACTAACCCAGGTGACACAGGCTTCTTGATGGGCCAGGTTGTCGACCGCGTTGATTTCGAAGAAGAAAATGCACGCGTTGCACGCGACAATGGTCGTGTCGCCGAAGCGTCTCAGGTCTTGGTTGGTTTGACCCGCGCTTCATTGACATCGCGTTCATTTATCTCGAACGCATCGTTCCAACAGACAACCAAGGTATTGGTTGATGCCGCGATTAGTGGTTCAACTGACAAATTGGTTGGTATCAACGAAAACTTAATCGTTGGTCGTCTGATTCCAATTGGGACTGGTGCATATGTTCGTCGCGTTCGCGAAATTGCCAAGGCCGAAGAAAAGGCCGAAAAACTGGCACGCGAAGGCAATGGCCAGCAGCAATTGTTGGATATTTAAAAAATCCGACACATCCCCGGATAAAACCGGGGGTGTGTAAACTTTTGCTTGCAAATCAGGAATATTTGAATAAAATAAGCATTCGGAAAATATAAAAAGGATAATAAAATGGCAACGCCAAAAAGTAAAACAAGTAAAGCCCGTACCGCACAGCGTCGTGCACACGATGCATTGTCTGTGATGCCATGCGGTGTATGCAAAACATGTGGCGAAAAAAAGCGCCCACATCACGTTTGCCCTGCATGCGGTGCAAAATAATTTAACCCAGGGAAATACAAGGGCAGGACAGGGCACAGGTTCGGTTGTGCTGTTCTGCCTTTTTTATATGCTATGTCAGAAGAAAATAAGAAAATCATATCAATCGATGCAATGGGTGGCGACAAGGGACCAAATGCTGTCTTGGGCGGCATGAACCAGTTCCTGTACCAAAATGGCGAGGATAAGGTCGCGTTTCGCCTGTTCGGTGACGAAAAGAAACTGCGCAAACTGTTGGCGAAATATCCCCGTGTTGCCCGTAATACCGAAGTTATCCATGCCCCAAATGTTATCAAGGGCACCGACAAGGTGATGGAGGTTTTACGCCACGCCCAGGATACATCAATGTATATGGCGATTAAGGATGTCCGCGAAGGAAACTCTGTGGCCGTCGTCAGTGCCGGGAATACCGGAATGTTAATGTCTTTGTCTAAATTGGCGTTAAAGACGGTTGATGGCATTGCGCGTCCTGCGATTACAACGATGTTGCCATCTGGTGCTGGTGACAGCCGTGTGGTTGTCTTGGACCTGGGGGCGAATGTGCAATGCGACGAAAAGATATTGTTTGATTTCGCCGTTTTGGGCAGTGTCTATGCCGAAGTTGTGGGCAAAATGCCAAAACCAAAACTGGGGGTATTGAACATCGGTTCCGAAGAAACCAAGGGTAATGAAACTTTGGTGCGCTTGAATCATTTATTGACCGAGCACAAGGATTCCTTGCCATACGAATACATCGGATTTGTAGAGGGGAATGACATCAGTGCTGGCCGTGTCCAGGTTGTTGTCACCGACGGTTTTACCGGTAATATCGTATTAAAAACGGTCGAAGGTACCGCAAAATTGGTAAAGCGCGTTGTTGTTGAAAACTTCAAGAAATCAATTTTGGCGATGATTGGTGCGTTTTTCTTGGTGCATGTATTCAAACGGTTAAAGCACAAGATTGACCCACGCTCATACGCGGGTGCGGTATTCTTGGGGTTAAAGGGGTTTGCGGTTAAAACCCATGGCAACAGTGACGCATTGGCCTTTGCCAAGGCAATTCAGTATGCGTCTGATTTGTCCCAGGCAAACCTGAATGGTTTGATAGAAGAACGCGCACGTGCCCTGGCCCCTATACGGGAACACTTAAAAGAATCCGAATAAAAATCCCCCAAACGGGGGATTTTTTTAATCGATAATCTTTAGATTGGGTCGTGCACGGCGCAGGTTTTGTAGCGATTTTTCCTGTGCTGCACGAAATGTGTCCGGGTTCCAAATCTGAAAACTGTTTCCACGGCCAACGAATACAGCCTTGTCAGTAATGCCTGCATGCTTTAACAGGTCGTTCGGGATAACAACACGGCCCGTCACATCAAATGTCAATGGACGTGCATCCGCGAACAGCATCGCGCTTAAATCGTCCAGTTCGCTGTCAAAAACGCCCATTTTATCGGTTGCGCCGGCCAATTGTTCCATGCGCGACATTGACATGCCTTCGATGCAATTATTGGTAAAAGAACGAAACAAAACAATGCCCGCGAATTTATCAGATGAAACCGAAGCCCGGAAAGAGGCCGGTACAGAAATGCGCCCCTTGGTATCCAAACGGTTTTCATAAGATGAGAGAAACAATGACATTTTACTTAACTCGTATTTTTCGCGGCGTTGACCGGTTTTCTCTTTCGGCTTCATTTGGAATGTAGCACGCCATATTATGGTTGTCAATGACAAAGTATAGTTAATTTATGGTATTTTATGGTTTTAGAAATAAAATTCAAAAAAATTAAAATAAAATGAAAATATTTTTATTTTGTGCTTGACCTGCGATTCGTTTTTGTTCTAAGATGTTTGTATAGACAAGGGAAAAAGAAATAAAAACCGCAGAAATCCGCCAAATAACCGAATTTCTGCGAAAAACAAAAAAGGAACACAGTTTTTAATTTCATGTTTTGTAAATACGCCCGTAAATACAAAATTCGAAATTAAAAATTCTAACAAATAACACCCGAAAGGAGGGGGAACCACACATGTCAAAAAACATCAAAGAAATCATGATTGCTCTGAACCAAGTCCTGACAACAACAGTTTGGGTTAACGAAGATAGACAGATTATATCCCTGGCGGATGAATTAAAGATTGGTCAGAACAATGCGCCACGTTCAATCGAAGATTTGCCACGTGCATCACTGGTTGGCGCATATGTTTCCTTGCAGATTCGTACAGATAATTTCGAAGTAGCGGCCGAAACAATGGAAACACGTGATTTGGCCCTGCGTGTCAAAGAAATGGTCTTTGCCGAGGCGAAAAAGGTCATGGATGCTGCCGATGGTGCACAGACCAGCGGTATCGCAATGGCTGCCTAAATAAATGTCCAAAGTGTGGTTCTGAAACAGAGCAAGGGCAAAAAGTTTCCGGTAACCCGGAAGGAGAGGAGCCCCCACCGACATCCGTCGGTGGGGTTTTGTTTATATGTGAATTTGATTGGTGCGGCGGTTGTTTCGGCTGCGATTACCCAGGACAAGTAAAAGGTCAAAACAAGCCGTATGTCGGACCTGATACGCGATGTGCTGCAAAACGCGCGTTAGATAAAAGTTTAGCGGGGTATTTATAAACAGAATTTTTGTAAAAAATTCTGTCATCCCGTGGCTTGACCACGGGACCCAGGTCATAAAAACATTATTATTTGTGCGCACTTTGTGCGCATAACCTAGGTTCCGAGAACATTCACCCACAAAATTTCCAATTTTGCGGGGCCCGAAAAAGCCACGGAATTACAAAACACTTAATGTGTTTTGTAAACTAAACTTTTGTTTATCGAAGTAATTATGTACATGTCCCACAAAGCGTTTTTGCGAAGTGGGATTCTATATTTGAATATTGCACTTTGGGCTTTGAAAAAAAATCCCGCCAATCGGCGGGATTTTTTTAAATGCTATCTGCATTGACCCAGCGGCCATTCTTTAATAGGCCTGGGGCCATACCTTCGTTGCTGCGCAGGGCGTCAATTACACTGCGTGCCTTGGCGGCATCCAGGTTGATAATACGAACCTTGTACATGTCGCCTTCGTTAACGATAACTGCATCGCCGTATGTCTTCATGCGCTGTGCCAGTGTTGATGCGCTATCTTCGGCATAGAATGCGGCGACCTGAACGCTGTAATCACCCGCGGCTGGTGCGGCAACAACTGGTTCTGCAACCACAGGTTCCGTGGCAACTGGCTGTTCTGGTTGTACGGCTGTGCCCAATGTAGCGTTCTTTACCGCCATTGACTGTTCTGGCATAACCTGAATCTGAATCTTTGCCTGGCCTTTCAGACCGATTTTCTGTGCAGCCGCTGGTGACAGGTCCATAATACGTGTGTTTACGAATGGGCCACGGTTGTTGACACGAACAATCACGGATTGGCCGTTATCTAAATTAGTTACGCGTGCAATTGTTGGCAGTGGCAATGTTTTGCTGGTTGCAACCATCTGATTAACATCAAATGTTTCGCCATTGCTGGTCTTGGTGCCATTTAATTCTGTTGGGATAATGCCAGCAACGCCTGTCTGGTTGTATGTCATATCTTCGACCGGGATGTATTGTACATCTTCGACCTTGTATGCATTACCGATATAGTATTTTGGTGCAGCCGCCAACAAGTATGCATCATTCATAACTGGCGCAGCATCAACCGTCATCAGTGTTTCTTCACCAAAGCCATCGCCGCTGACATTTGTGCGGCCTGTTGTGCTAAGATCTGCGCACCCAGCGACCATCGCGGCAACAACCGCCATAGAAATAACTTTTTTCATGTATAGAACTCCCTTTATTATATATACCTTGATTTTATCATAAAAAGAGGGTGTATTCAAACTTTATTTTATTTAAATCCGACGGTCGGCTAAATATGCTGTCGGCAGGTATATGATTGCATACCCCGCGATTGCGGCACCCAGCATCCAGATGCTGTCAATTGACATTGCGGCCAGTGCCAACCCCAACAGTCCTGAAATAATCGCAAATGCCACGCATGCACGAAGTGTGCGCGCGTCGCATTGTACCAGTCCCCGTTTTTTGCACGCCTGCCCCAACAGGTATGTTTTTAAGTATCCACTGACAACAACGCCGACCGGAATTGCCAAATATCCAACCAGCGGGAACAGGGTTAAATATATAACCGATGCAACCCCCAGTGAAACCATACTGGTTTTAACAGGTGTCTTGACATCCTGGGCGGCATACAGGGTCTTGCTGTAAATTTGGCTGACCAGCATTGCGGGCAATACCAATGCCTGAATCTGAATGGCGACGGCAACCGCATGTGTTGATGCCGATGTCCACGCGCCATATTCAAACAGGTATTTAATAATTGGTTCTGCCAACACGACCAGTCCAACCACGCACGGCATAATCAGCATCAGTGCCCGTCGCATTGATGAATTTTGCTGAATATATACACTGCGCATATTGTTTTCAGATAATGCGCGCGATATTGATGAAATCAGAACCGTGCCAACCGCCAATCCAATCATCGCGAACGGTAATTGAACAATTCTGTCTGAATAGTACAGCCATGAAACCGCCCCGCTTTGGAAGCTGGCGACCAGTGTGCCGATGATAATTGTTATCTGATAGAAACCGCTGCCAACGATGCTGACCCCCAGTCGCTTGAACATATCTTTGATTCGTGGGGTCCATCGTGGTCGCACCAAATATAATCCAAAGTGCCGGTGGCGAATGCGACCCCACAGAACACCAAACTGAATAATCCCCGACAGCACCACTGTTCCCGCCATCAGATACAGCACATGTGCCGTACCAAACATCATGGCAAACAACAATGCGCCAATCAGCATTATGTTCAATAGCACCGGCATAAATGCCGCCAAAAAGAACCTGGAAAACGCATTTAATATTGCCGATAAAAACGCCGCCCCGCATATAAAGATTACATACACAAACATTATTCTGGAAATAATAACCGTCATTTCCATTTTGCCTGGCACAGCATCAAAGCCCGGTGCCAATATCCACACGACCAGTGGCATAAATATTTCAAACAGTATTGTTATTCCCAACAATCCCGCCATCAGCCACGAAAACACATTGCGCGCAAAATTTTCGTCTTTTTTTGAATCAGCATACATCGGGATAAAGATAGACGACAACGCCCCTTCGCCCAGCAAATCACGGAATAAATTCGGCAACTTAAACGCGGCTAAAAATATGTCGGATAATCGTCCTGCGCCCAAGACGCGCGCAATCAGCATGTCGCGAATAAAGCCAAAAACGCGACTGATTCCCGTCATCGCGCCAACGCCAAAAATGTGTTTGCCTAGTTTCATAGTTTTGATTATACTCTGTTGGACAAAGGAATATCAAGTATGAAAAAAATTGTTATTACATTGGGGATGTTGGTGTTGTTGGTGGGCTGTGCCGGTACAGATAACCAGATTGTGGAACAGCAACCACTGGCGGATATCTATACCACCGCCTATGATGAATTTAATGATGAAAACTATGATTTGGCGGCGGCTGAATTTTTAAAGGCTGAAACCCAGTATCCGGCCAGTCCATATGCTGCAGATGCATTGGTTATGGCGGCATATTCGCATTATATGGATGATGATTTCGCTGGTGCGATTTTAGCGGCGGATCGTTTTATGCGCTTTCACCCGGGGCACCAGGATGTTCCATACATCTTGTACCTGCGCGGCATGTGCTATTATCGCCAGGTCAGCGATGTTCGTCGTGAACCCGGCATGTCAGTTTATGCCCTGCAACAGTTTCAGCAATTGGTTGACCGCTTCCCGCGCAGTGAATACGCCCAAAACGCCAAGAACAAGATTAACATCTTAAAAAACTACATCGCGGGCAAGGTTATGTTTTCTGCGCGCAATGACATGCAAAAAGAAAACTGGCCCAGTGCAATTAGTCGCCTGCAATCGGTTGTTTTGACCGCCCAAGAAACCGTCATGACGGCCGAGGCATTATATCGTCTGACCGAATGTTATACGGCAATTGGATTGCCAGAACAGGCGCACGGCTATGCTGAAATGTTGCGATTGAATTTTCCAGACAATGAATGGACAAAAAAGTTAAAATAAAAATCCCCCAATCGGGGGATTTTTATTTATTCGCCACACGGGCACGAAATTCATTGCTGGGGCGGAATGTTGCAACGCGGCGTGCAGAAATAACCGCAGCAACACCTGTCTTTGGGTTGCGTCCCATGCGCGCGCTTTTGTTCAGAATCTTGAAACTGCCGAATCCCGCAAATTTAACTTCTTCATCGTGTATTAACGCTTCGCTGATTTCTTCGAATACAATATCGACCAGTTTGTATGCATCTGCTGTTGTCAGTCCAAAACGTTCACGCAATTTATTTGCTAAATCACTTCTTGTCACTGTTGCCATTACTTTCCCCTTTTTACTAAACTCTTATCAATGCTGCACCCCATGTCAGGCCACTGCCAAACGCAGGATATAAAATTAACTGTCCGCGTTTTATAATATCATTATCAAACGCATATGCCAATGCCAAAACGCCAGATGCACCACTGGTGTTCGCGTGCTTGTCCACTGTCACCAATATTTTTTCCATTGGGAATCCCAATCGTTCGGCGCCACTATGTATTATACGCAGGTTTGCCTGGTGTGGAATAATCCAGTCCACATTATCTGCAGTTATTCCTGCATGGTCCATTATGTATTTCGCTGCCTCTGGCATCAGTTGTACGGCCTTTTTGTATGTTTCTGGGCCGTTCATAATGATATGATGATTTGGGCTGCCGTGCAACATATTAAATTCACCACCATCTGCCATAACGACGGTATCGATAATTCCCGAATAACTGGACGATGAGTGTTCGAATATCAGTGCACCCGCCCCGTCACCAAACAGTACCGCCGTTGAACGATCGGTCCAATCGATAAAGCGCGACATCTTTTCCGCGCCAATAATCATGATACGTTTGTGTATGCCTGCGGTAAAGAATGCCCGTGCACAGTGCAGTGCGTATATATATCCCGTGCATGCGCCGCGAACATCAAACGCCGGTTGATTTTTTGTTGCGCCCAGTTTCCCCAATACTTGAACGCCAACGGACGGAAAATCCAATTCTGGGGTTGTTGTTGCGACAATCAGCATATCAACATCGTCGATGGTTATATTCGCATTGTTCAGTGCGCGTTGGGCCGCCACGGTTGCCATATCGACGACTGTTTCGTCATCGCGTGCAAAGTGCCGTGTGCGCATACCAGTGCGCTGGACAATCCATTCGTCACTGGTATCCATAATTTTTTCAAAATCTTGATTGGTCATTGTGCGTTCTGGCAGATACGAACCATATCCAATCAGTTTGCTGCCCATATATAATCTTCCTTGCGTTTTAGTGTTCGTATTATACTGTTGTGATTTACAACTTGCAATATCAAAATCGGGGGAATAAAATGCCAATGTTTGCATGTCCCCATAGTTCAACAGGATAGAACAGATTCCTCCTAAGAATCAAATCCAGGTTCAAGCCCTGGTGGGGACGCCATTATCTTTGCTTTTGTGTCAGTACCAACGCCAAATCCGGTTTTTTTGATTGTGATAAATCCAATACCGCGGATGGTACAGAAACTGCATCCATTTTATGTACGGTATCACTGAAATCATCAATAACGTTGTGTGTGCTGGCGTGTACCGCGTTCAGCATGTTTTGCCATTGGTCGTGATTGCCGCGCCATACATAATCGAAACAAACCTGTCCACTGATTTGATTCAGGTTTTGGTCTGTCATTGGCACCAGTATTTGTTGATAGAATTGTGCCAAGCGTTTATCGTATTCGTCTGTGTCCACATACATATATTCAAAAATATTAGACAGCATAATCATGTCGTACACAGTTGAAAATTTTTGTGGTATTTCTGTGATGTCTGCCTGGGTAAATTTAAATTTCTGTGGCAATACACGCCCCAGGTTTTTGTATTCAGATGGGTATTTAATGTATGTGAATTGATCTGTTAAATAGTCACTGTGTTGGGCGCCGTTGTATCGAAAGATTGATGTGTCCTGGGTATTGTAATAATGGTTCAGAAATACTTTCAGCCCCGGCGACAGTCTGTGCCATATTGGTTGAATTATATTTTTACTGAAAAAGCGCTTTTCGTCGAAAAAGAACCGCATAAAATCGGAATAGGGTAGGTGCCGTATCATCGTTGCTTTCAATTCAACAACATGTTTCTGCAGATAGTTTATATCAAACAAATCCACCTGTTTGGCGCCCGCCAACAGGCATTCAAATGCATGGTCGCCTGATGCCGCAACGCTTAGCACCGTTTTGTCTTGCACTGAATTAATCTGTGACAGGTATCCAGAAATATTTTCATTTGCAAACAGAAACACAGGACTGTGCCAATCATATACTTGATGGCATTTTGACTTATGGTTTATCGCATAAAATGTTTTAATCACGTCCAGCATTTTATTTAACCGCCTGGTTCAGTGTTAAAATATGCGCCATTACCGCGGACGATGCGTTTTCTATCTGGGCTGGAATTTCAACAGTGTCCATCAGTAATCCGTCCTGGGACTTTGTTTTATTAAACGCGGCTTGATACTTTTGCCAATCATCGAAAAAGTCACTGCGATTACATGCGCGATTACCCCACAGGTATTCAAACGCAATTTTCCCCCCGGGATTCAAATTGTTTTGTGCGATAGGGGTCAGTATGTCGGCATAGAATTTATTTAGTGCATCTATGGTTGTTGGCGCATCCAAATACATATAATCAAATATATTTGACAGTACGACCAAGTCGTATTTTGCATTCAGTTTTTTGGGTAATGTTTCCAAATCAGTGTGCACAAAGTTCACGCCGTGTGGCAGGCGCGCCTTGATTATGTTATACAGATTTTTATCACTGGTATATTGTACACCTGGATTTTTTATCGCGCGGCCATATACGAACAATCGGCGGGCACGGTTAATGGGCATGCTATAAAACGCTTCTAAATAAATTTTCAGCGCATCTGAAAATTCGTTCCAAATTGGGTTAATAATGCGTCGATTGAAAAACGCATTTTTGTCATAAAAGAATGCCATGAATTCGTAGTATGGCAGTCGGCGAATCATCGTGTTTTTTAATTCATAAATTAACTTTTGGGTATAGTTGATATCAAATGTATCAACCTGGCGTGCGCCCGCCCCATAAAATGTAAACGCGTGGTCGCCCGATGCGCACACGCTAAGCACGCGCGCGCCATTCAAATCCATATTCAGGTTATCGGCATATCCGCCAACATTTTCGTTTGTGAATAAAAACGCCTGACCCACAGCATTAAATAAATAATGCCGTGATTCCAGTTCGCTATTAAAATCGGGTTCTTTCCTAAACATTGTGTTAACAATATAGCACAAAAATATAAATTGTCAATACGGTATTTGTTCCTTGCATTTATTGTTTTACAAGCAAACAAAAAGGTATATAATCACCCAGCAAAAGGATTTTTTATGAAAAACAAGTCTGTAAAACTGGGGATTATTGCATCAATTGTGCCACATATTTTTTGTTGTGGCCTGCCAATGTTGTTGGCGATTGTTGGGCTGATTGCGCCTGATGCAGCACACTTTCATATATTGCCGCATTGGTTGGAACCATGGCTGTTTGTGTTTTCGGGACTGATGATGGTTCTGTCGTGGTATTTGGTGCTGCGTGATTGTCGTTGTGAATGTCAGCATTGTGATGGCGCGAAATCGCACCGCACACAAAAGATTATTTTGGCTGTTTTAACCGTTATATTCATCATCAGCCTGGTTTTGCATTTTGTATCGCATCATCATTAAAAAAATCCCCCGTTTGGGGGATTTTTTATTTTTGCGACAATTGTTGAATTAACGATTTGATTTCGTCCATGTAATTGTCTGTGGATATGGTCGCTGGCATATTTGATGTATCGACATCGTTCACGCGATATTTTACCTCTATCGCATTATTTGCCAGGTTCTTGGCCGAAACAATCAAGCGAATTGGTGCCGCAACCAGGTCTGCATCTGCAAACTTTTCGCCCGCACGCGCATCGCGATTGTCAATAATAACCTCAATCCCAGCGTTGTGTAAATCGTCATAGATTTTTTCAGCCAGTGGCAATGTCAAACCTTCTTTGTCGGCCAAACCGATTACATGTACTGCGAATGGTGCGGTTGCCATATTCCAGATTGGACCTTTGTCGTCTGCGCTTTCTTCCATAATCGCGGCCATTGTACGCCCAACCCCAATGCCATAGCATCCCATAATCGGATTCTGTTCCACGCCATCAGAATTAGTGTATGTCAGGTTCATTGACTTTGAATACTTGGTCCCCAGTTGGAAAATGTTCCCGATTTCAATCCCACGGACCTTGTTCATTTTTTTGCCACATTTTGGACATACTTCTGTTTCGTCGTCAATCAGTTCCTTGTTTGTGCTAAAACCGCAATCGCACAGGTAAATTGTGTCTTCGCCCATTTCGTTAATCAGTTGAAATTCGTGTGCAACGCTGCCCCCCATATCGCCGGTTGATGACAAAACGTGAACGACATTTTTCAGACCGCACCGCTTAAACACGCGGGTATATGCATCCAGGCATCGTCCATAGTACTGTTCCAAATCATCCTGGGTTTCGTGGAACGAATATGCGTCCTTCATAATAAATTCGCGTGTGCGAATCAATCCTGCGCGAACGCGCAGTTCATCACGAAACTTGGTCTGAATCTGATACACCATAAATGGCATTTGGCGATATGTTTCCAGTACAGATTTAACATAATCGACCACAACTTCTTCATGGGTTGGGTTCAATACATAATCTGTGCCCGAACGGCCCTTGAACTTTGCCAAAACATCTACTGTATCATAGCGGCCGCTTTCGCGCCAAATATCTGCACCGCTGACAACTGGCATCAAGATTTCTTGGCCATCGATTGCATCCATTTCGTCACGAATAATATTTTCGATGTTTTTCACCACGCGCCACCCCAGTGGGGTCAGTGTATAACCACCCTGGAAAGTCTGGTAAATATAACCGCCCTTGATTGCGATTTTGTGGCCGTGTGTCGTTGCGCCTGCGACATCACCAATCAGACGCTTTACGCATAAATTTTCAATTCTCATTTTTTAATCTCTTTATATTTTTTTATCTTTTAATTCCATATATTTTTCTGATACTTGTTGTTGCAACACTGTTGCGATTTGTTTTCTATCTAACCCCGCCAGGGGTGGTGGTGGCAATACTGTTAATTCAACCAAGAATCCGCCCAGCATCATGATATGAAATACTTGGCCAAATGCGCTGCGTTCGCGAACACAATGTGGCCCCATATCCATTTTTTTATTATCAAAATACGCAAAGTGATTTGCCATATCTTCATCACTGATAACATCACCATTGCGATAGCGATAGTTCATAATCAATGGTTGAACCATAACATCTGAATTTTCCACAAAACTGAACAGGGTGCTTTTGAATGGTTTTACATATGCACCATTGGTTGTTGTTCCCTCTGGAAACAAGAACATTGGGTACTTTACGCTTTGTACTGCGCGCTGCACCGCATCCAACGCTTCGCGTGCATGCGATGGGCGGCGGTCCACAAAGATTACGCCAAATTTGCGTGCGACCCATCCAACCAGTGGCCAATCAGCAATTTCTTTCTTTGAAACAAAACTGCCCCCCAATGCAGCTGGAAAGACAACAATTTCAAAAACGGAAATATGATTTGCCACCACCATCAACGGCCGATGTGAATCCAATTTTCCGTGTACCTTGACCCGCACACCACACAGGCGCAGCAACAGGTTCATAAAGAACCGCATATATGCTATTGCTGGTTTTCCCTTTGGTATCAGGGCGATTATCGGTATCTGAATCACAATCAAGACCCAAAACAGCACGAATTTAATCGACGCAGTTAATGTGTTAAAAATATTTTGCTTGCGTGGTTTTGTCATTGTTGTTCGCCTTCGGATTCTTCGTGATTATCTTCGATATATTCTGCGTTGGCAGCATCTTCTTCGCCCAGCAAGAAATCAAAGAATGCGCGCGTAATCTTAAATGCACCAATAACAGGGAACGATACGATTTTTCCAATTGTCTTGATTGCGCCATCCCTATCTTCGACCAGGTCTTTGAACGCGTCTTCGCGACCCAAAAAGTGCTTTTGGTATGTTGCGTTCATCTTGCGTGTTTCCAGCATTACGAATACATCGTACGAATTAAATGGTTTATCGACAAATACGCCCTTGCCAAATGTTGCCCCCAGGCGCAGGTACCCCTTAATCAGCGGGGTCATTTCACGGCGTGCGTCATCTTCGTCAATGAATTCTTGGGGTAAAATATTCATGCGCCCCAGTTTTTGGTTAACATCCGCTGCAAAGTTTTCCGGCACCACGGTCGCGCGCAAACGCAATGGTGATAAATGGTTATAGTACAGGTAAGAAATCGCCTGGGCAGATTTCACAGGCTTTGTACCAACCCATGATGCAACCCCGAACAAGATTGCAATTTTTCGGCGCAAAATATACTCACTCAATCCCGCCCACAACATACGCATCACCAGTGCATTTTCACGATATTCCGGTGCGACACATGCGCGTGACATTTCTGCGATATTTCCACGATACTTTTTAATTTTTGAAATATTAAATTCTGTTTCGGTGTAAAATCCACCCAGTTTTTCAGCCGCCTTGCGATCGATAATACGATATGTCCCGACGACCTTGCCGTTGTGGAAAACCGCCATGTATTCTGCAAATCTATCGTACGAGTCATATTCTTCGCGCAGATTTTTTTGTTCTTCGGTTGCGCCTGCGCCTTCTTCTTCGACGAATACCAGGTACCGCAATTGGCGCACTTGTTTGCGTTCTTCTTTGTTGCGTGTCAGACGTACTTCGAAATCGCGTACTTTAATAGCCATAAATAATCCTTTTAAACATCACCTTTGGACAGAATATCAAACAAACGCGCCATTATCAACGATTTTATTTCCGCTTGCAGACTGTATATTAAGTGATTATAATCATTGTACGAAATTAACTTTGTCTTCAAACACAAAGGAACCTCTAATGACAAAAAAGAAACCAGCGGACACGCCACTCGTGTCCGTACTGACACCAATATACAATACGAATCCCGCGCACTTGCGTGAAATGATTGAATCGATATTGGGTCAAACATTTACAGACTTTGAATTTTTAATTTTATCAGATTCACCCGATAACACAGAAATTGATGAAATTGTTAAATCCTATAAAGACAAGCGTATTAAGTACATCA
>JAZTWE010000008.1:0-9262 GCA_045635705.1 Candidatus Enterousia sp. | reverse complement strand
TTTTTACAAATCAAACTATTAATTTTGAGTGTTTGTCGTTGTTGGTAGCACAACCGCATCAATCCAAGTTTTCATTGAAGTTGGTTGTGGTTCCGCTGACGCGTCACCATTTACAGACATACATGTTTTAATCTGTGACTTACATGCATTTATTGCAATATGCGCCTTTGATTCATCCGAGTCACTATAATTATTCTGTGACAGACATGACGAAACATCGCTTAAGCAACTTTCTGCATGACTGGACAATACTTCGTCCTGCATAACCTTAATAGATGACATTGTACGCATAAAGTATTCTTTGATAACAGTATTATTAGGTATATACTCGTTATTATCATCATAAGTATATTTCTGACACTTGTTCAATACCGACATGCACATACCATAGTCACGACCGTCCTGGTTATAACCAATCTTGTACATCAGGTATTTTGCCATATTATTGTCGTTTGGCAGAACCTGAGGCAAGCCGTCATCTACTTTGTCACTCTTCCATGCATCTGCACTGGTGGACTGGTTTATATATTCAACTAATTGACCATCATCAGAGAATGCATTTTTGTCGCCATAATTCCATGTTGAATACAAACGTTCTGTGTAGTAGTCTGGTGCTTGAACTGTAGCAGATGAAATCGCCTGGCCCGGTGTCGAACCGATAACGATTTCGCCCTCTACAATATATTTACCCGATGGGTCCAGACAGTATTCATAGTCGGTACCACATACAAAGTCGTCCTGCATACATGAATCCAATGCATTTACGCAACCGCGCAGGTCATACGAATTCTTTTGCTGGGCAACCATTAAACGTGCCTTTTGCAGAACGTTTTTCGCATTGCGAACCGTTGCAGCCATTTGGTCATTCGAATCGGTCAGGCTGCGTTCATATGCAACGCACTGTTTATCAATTTCCAAATCGTATGAGTTAGAGATAACCGAGATATCAACGCCCTGGGCCTGGCATTCATTCAAAACCGCCGCCTTGCAACGCGCCGCCGCAGTTTTGTACAGCTGTTCGCCGCGCTGGTTGCTGATGCTGGCAGTATTGGCGGTATTTGTACCAAACAATGACGACAGGTCAAAGCCAGAACTGTCGATATTAAAGTCCAGCAAGCCCGACAAATCCAAGCTGATGCCAGATGTTGAATCAGACGATGTTGCGGTTCCGGATTTAACCTCTACAATCATATCACGGATTTTATCCAAATTATTTTTGATATGTGAATTATCTGTTGATGAACCCAATGCGGCTTCTGCCTCGGTCTCCGCGAACAAGGTATTGACTTCGTCCGCACTCAGACCGATATACTGAATCTGCTGTGCAACATCCTGTAATTCCTGGGTTGCCAGCTTCAAAGCCTCTTCGGTTTTTTCATAATTCTTGACATTTTTCGAGCAACTGCAACGCCCCTGCAAATCATTCAGAACATTACAGAAATTATCCATACATGATGTATATTGTGCCTTGCAATAATCAGTCATCTGTGCGATTTCGTCCATCGACTGGGTCGCTTCGGCAATTGTTTCGGCCGTTGTCGTCGTTGTTGTGACATTGCCAGTCACACTGACCGACGGAACGCGGGCACGCATCGCAGATGAACGCATGCTGACACGACCGGTGTACAGCGGTGTGCTGACCGTATCTGTTTGAACAATTGATGCACGTGCAGTATTTGTCGCACCGGAATTTGATGCATTACGACGGGATACAACACCCTGGCTCGCAGTTGCGGTTGCCGCACGCGATGCAGTCCCACGGGACGCGACATTTGAATTAACACTGCGATTCGTTGCAGTGCGCGCAGTTGTTGTACGCGCCGCCATTGCACGCGAAGAAGTTCCACGGGTCGCCGCGCCAGTTGAAACACTGGGGATTGCACGTGATGCAGTACGACCACTGGTCGATGCACGGCCACTGGCCACCGATGGTGTTGCCACAGAATTTTTTGATGTGTCATCGGCAACAATTTCGTCACCAACAACATCACCATCCGCCAAGATTTCGGCATCAGAATATTCGATGACATCATCGTAATAAACGGGCGCAACCTCAGCAAATGCGGGCATTACGAGCAAACTACTTAATACGGCAATAAATCTTTTCATTGCAAAACTTCCTTCCTAATATGCCCCTATTGTATCACATTGACGAAATTCATACAAGCGAAAAAACATTCTTAATTTGCTGAATCCAAACGGAGGTTTGGATTTACACGCGACGACAAAATAAAAAACATTAAATTCCTGGGGCTTTGTTTTGGGTGTTTTATGCCGAAAATAAACCTCCGATTAAATTCCGCGGGGATATTTTTGCCAAAACCCGCACAATTTGGACCCCATGAACAAATTTTTTCATCATAACAGATGACAAAATTCCTAAATCATTAAAAAATATAATGAATTTACTTGCGACCGCAATAAAACATGAGTTATAATTTGTTCTGCAACATATTTTATACACACAGGGTTTCGTCGTGGGATTATTGAAAAAAGCATCAATGTTTGTATTTGCACTGCCGATGGCAGGATGCACAACCGTACCAACAACAACGCGTGATGCGTGCCTGGAAAATTATATACCCAAGGTGACATCAGCCGACTTTCATTACGACCCAATGCAAACCCCAATTGCACAAACATATATCGATGAACTGAATCAAAATGACGATATTTCCGGTGCAACACTGATTGATGACGGGCTGTCTGCATTCGTTGTTCGCGCAGCATTCGCACGAATGGCAACCAAGACAATCGACCTGCAAACATATATATATAGTAACGATTTTACATCCAAGGTACTTATTGGGGAACTAAAACGCGCCGCCGACCGCGGGGTAAAGGTCAGAATTCTGCTAGACGACTATGGAACAAAATCTGATATCGTGGATGTTATGCTGCTGAACCAGCACCCGAATATAGAGGTAAAAGTATTTAACACCGTTAGCAATCGGTCGCGACTGTTGTACTATCCACAATTTTTGATGGACTTTAACCGCCTGAATTCCCGCATGCATAATAAATTGTTCATCGTGGACAATATCGCATATATCACAGGCGGCCGCAATGTGGGCAGTAATTATTTCTATCCGGAAACAGCATCGAACTTTTCAGATACCGATGTGTTATTCCTGGGCGATATGACCCAGTATGCCACAGACAGTTTTAATGAGTACTGGGATTACCACCTGTCGATACCGGCGGTGGCATTCCCAAATGCAAAATCACGCAAGGCCGTGCATCGCCTGGAAAAGCAATTCACAGATGCCCAGCGACAAAGCGCGGCAGCGTTGCGCCAGTACAATACTATTATCGAACGCGCGCAACAGGAATTCCGTGACAAAAAATTTGATTTCAGCTGGGGGCGCGGGAAATTCTTGGCCGACCCACCGTCCAAGGTCGAAATGACAATGGATGAAAAAGAAGCCTATCGCGGGGATATTATTACCGCGCTGCAACACCTGTGGGACAAAACAGATGATTCTGTGTACCTGTCGGCGGCCTATTTTGTCCCGGGCCAGGGCGGACTGGAACATATTATGCAAGAAGAAAAGTCCGGCGTGCATATGACTATTGTCACAAATTCGCTGGCATCAACCAATGCGCCAACGGTCTATGCCAAATGGGAAAAGTACCGGGAACAATTGATAAAATCTGGGGCCGAGGTTTATGAATTTATGCTGTCGGCGGAAAACCTGCGCGGCAAAGAGCACGACCGCGAACGAAAGCAATCTAGTTTTTCAGTAATGCACAGCAAGACAATCGTCTTTGACGATGATATTTCATGGATTGGCAGTTTTAACCTGGACCCGCGCAGCGCGTATTATAACACCGAAAATGTGGCGATATTTGAAAGCCGTGACTTTGCCAATAAACTGCGCGCGATGATTCTGCAAGACACAAAAACATCATGGCGGGTGACACTGGACGAAAACGATAATCCAATATGGACTGGCAGCAGACCTGGCGACACAAAACCACAGACACATAAAACCGCACCTGATACCGGACTGATGCGGCGATTGTGGAAATCACTGTGCAATTTAGTGCCAGAAAAGTTTGTATAAAAAAACCCGCCGTTGGCGGGATTTTTATTTAGTCACAACATCAGATATAATTGTTGTTGCATTGTTTTGAATGCGGGCCTTGTGCGCCATCTTGTCCAGGCGCACAGGATTATCAAACAATTCTGTCAATGTGGCCGACAGCCATTTTGGCGTGAACTTTGATTGTTCTATGGCAAAGCCGCCACCCGTCTTGGCAAAACTGGCCGCGTTGGCCGCCTGGTCCGGATTGATGGCAAGCGGAACAAAAATCGCCGGACGACCAATTGTCTGTAATTCAACAACAGTGCTGGCACCACTGCGCCCAATAACCAGGTCTGAATTTACAATCGCACCCGCCATGTCATGAATAAAAGACAATACATTGGCGCGGATTTTATTGTCGGCATAAAACTGTTGCAGGCGCGCAACATTTTCAGGGCGCGTTTGATGGGTGACAAAAATCTTTTTATTCTTCATACCCGCAATTGCAACAGGGACAACATCATCCAAGATTTGCGCCCCCAGTGACCCACCTGTCACCAATAAATGATTGTCGTTTGGCAGGGGCGCGCCTGCTGCTGCTAAAATCTCGGCCCGCACGGGCAACCCTGTATAAACAACATTTGTGACACCGGTCGGAATATCAGATACGGTTGGAAAACTGGTCATCAAGGTACGAACCCAGCGCATTGCAAACTTGTTTGCACGGCCAATCGCCGCATTCTGTTCGTGCAAGAATGTCGGTATATGCCACACGTGCGCCGCAAACACCGCCGGCACAGATGCATAACCACCAAACGCCACAACACGATCCGGGCGCAAAAACATAAAACGCAATGTTAGCGCAAGCGCAGAAACACCAATCTTGGTCAATGCCCACAATTGTTTCAGACGGCTTTTGGCGCCAACACCAGATGCCCAAATATGAACCATTGCCGCACCACGGCGACGACCCTGGGCGACCATGGAACGCACACGGCCGTCACACGATATCGTTATTCTGTGTCCACGACGGGCCAATTCAGTTGCAACACTAAGCGCAGGAAAAACATGCCCGCCAGTCCCACCAGTCGCAATCCATATTTTCATTTTTTATCCTTTTTCTATTTCCACCTATCTTCGCGGACAATTGCCAGCACCATACCAAACAGCAGGCAAAATGCCACAAACGAACTGCCCCCATACGATATGAACGGCAGTGTCATACCCTTGGGCGCGAACAGATGTAATGTTGACATCATGTTAATACAAACCTGGGTGCCGAATAGTGCCGCCGCACCGCCTGTGGCATACAGCACAAATGGATCGCGTGCACGAACCGCATCGGTTATCAGTCGCTTTAACACATATAACAGCAAACACAGCAAACCGCACGCCATTATCGCACCCATATCTTCGACAATCGCCGCAAAAATAAAATCAGTATGTGCATCGGGCAAAGACTGCTTTACAAAGGCATCATCACCACTGCCCAACAGACCGCCGTGCTGAATTGATTGAATTGATTGCTGGACCTGGTATGTATCGCCAGTACCCGTCCACCATGACACAATTCGATTGTGAACATGCGACATAGTAAAGAACGCAACCACCAGCGCAACACCGCCAACACTTATCATTATCGGAATAACGAACAACGGCAACCCCGCCATAAACAACATACCCGACAGAACCATAAAGTATAACAGTGATGTCCCCAGGTCAGGATGCTGCATAATAATTAAAAAAGACGGAACAAAAATCGCAAAGTACGACCACCAACTGAGTGGCTTTAATTGCCAGGCATCTTTGTTCAAGAAAATCTCGCTGCCGAATTTTTCCTTCATCAAACTAAGGAACCATGCAGTAATCATAATAAACCCGGGCTTCATAATATCAGATGGCATAACATTAAATGGCCCGACGGACACCCACCGCGTAGAACCTTTTATCGCATGGGGCGCAACCAATGTGACCAACAACAGCAATAATCCCACCGCAACATTTAACCACGATATACGCAGCACCCACTTTTTATCCAGCATACTGGAAACAAATAAAGTCCCCAGCCCGATTATGTAAAACGGAACAGCCTTGGCAAAAAAGTAATACCACGGTTGATTAATTCGTTCGGCCGCCACAGACCCCGCCGATATCATAAACAACATACCGATAAAAATCAGACCCACCAGGCATATCAACAGACGGCGGTCAATTTCAAAATACCAACTGGTTAATTTACTATCTTCGGTTCTTTTAAACATATTTAATCACATTATGCAAATTTCAACATCGCCAACGCCAAGCCTGAGAATAATACAGACGCGATAAAAAAGCGTTCAACAATCTTGGTTTCTGTCCAGCCCATTTCTTCGAAATGATGATGCAGGGGCGCACGCAAGAACACGCGACGACCGGTACCGGTAATCTTGCGCGTGGCCTTGAAATACATTGTCTGGACAAATGATGACAGCAAAATCAGCACCATCATACCGGCGGCAATACCCATGATAATTTCGGACTTTAACAGCATCGCAACGGTCCCCATAAAACCGCCCAATGCCAGCGAACCAACATCACCCATAAAAATAGACGCAGGTTTGGCATTATACCACAAGAATCCCAGCACCGCACCGAATGCCGCCCCCAATACAGCGTACAGACCACTGGCCGTTGGCAGGAACATAACAGTATCCATAAAACCAATACGGGTTGCACCATACAGCGCGACAACCAATACAATCAAAACCGGCATGTACAATTTAGCCAACATACCATCCAGGCCATCAGTAATATTTGTAGCATTGGCACTGCCACAGATTACAAAATATGCAAAAACATAATACAACAATCCCAACGGCAATATAATACCCGCACCAATCGCCAGTGAATATTCTGGGATATATGGTGGCATTGTCTGATTGATAAAATACGCCAAGACAACAACAAACAATCCTTCGACAACCAAACGCGTCAGTGGTGTCAGACCATTGTCAGCCTTTTTTGATTGGCTGGTCACCTTTTTATAGTCGTCGGCAAACCCCAGCGCACCAAACATTACCAACGCAGACAGCGCAATCCAACCCGTCGGATTTGACATTGGCATGAACAAAATACTGCCCAGTACAATTGCCAAAACGACCAAAATTCCGCCCATTGTTGGGGTACCTGACTTTTTACGATGTTCGGCAGGGACATTTTCACTGATTGGCTGACCCTTTTTCTGCCACGCACGCATTGCACGAATAAATGGACGACCAAACAGCAGTACAATTAAAAACGCCACACCAAATGCGCCGGCAAATTGCATCCAACCACTGGCAAAAAAACTAAAACCATGGGAATAAAAATAGTCAGTCAGCATAAAACATCTCCTTTGCCTATGTTGGTATTTTATCACAAAGATATATTAAAACAAATGTTATTGTAAATAATAAATCAGGGCTGAACGGAATTTACTATTTATGTTTTTATTCTTAATGCGTGGTACTGAATGAATATGTTATTCTGCGCCATATGCTAAAGAACAAAGACTTTTCATACAGTGCGGCAATTGTCCTGGGGATGCATGATGCAATCGTATCACTGATGGGCACAATTGTTGGATTGGTGTTCGCGCTGGAAAATGCCACGCTTATAGTACTGACCGCGGGGATTACCGCAATCACCGCCAGTCTGTCAATGGCGGCATCTAATTACCTGGCCCAGCGCAGCCAAAACGACCCAGACGCTGTGGTGGCAGGCATATATACCGGCGTGGCATATTTGATAACCAGTGCGCTGTTAATATTGCCATTTATTATGCTAGACAATATTCATCGCGCATTGGCATTCAGTCTGATATTTGCAGTCTTGATTATATTTATATTTAACTGCTGGTCGGTGCGGGGCGGCGCCAAGAAAATACTGCGCCGCTTTATAGAAATGCTGATTATTTGCGCAGGCGTTTCCATCGTCGCATTTATAATTGGCGCGGTCGCGCACAGGGCACTGGGGATAAGCATATAAAAAATCCCCCGGGCAGGGGACAGAATCCTTAGCGGCTTTTAAGATGCAAATCACAAATCGAATGCGTTGGCGTCGCAATAATCACATCGTCATTCATACGCTTTTTATAAAGGTGACACGAATTATACAATGTCCCCATAAAACGCGTCTTGCCCAACCAAGCGCAATTTTGACAAGAATCACCGTCTAATGCCGTTGGTGAAATTCTGTATCCAAATGACTGTTCAAAAATTTTAATACTACCCATCGTGTTTCTCTTTATTTTTCGGTTAAAAAATAGGCTGCGCATGGCGCATCCCTCGTTTATAGATGTTATTATATCGCCACAGCGATTGCAACAAAAAAACCGCCCACGCCCGCCGCAAAATTGAAAATTTTGTGGGTGATTGGGGCGGGCGGGGATTATCGTGTTTTGCGAAATGGACAGGCAGCACCAAAAATTTCCCTGTACGCCACGCCGCCCAGGGCGCTTGGGCAATTTTTCTCTGTGCAGCCCCGGGACCGGTTTGGATTATATTTACAACTGAATTTACGGATGGGTTCGGTCCATTGGATTTCATTACGAACATAGCGACACGCGATGTCAAAAAATTCGCCCGCCACCAACGCATCCAGACGACCGCGCGATTTATACTCTTCGGTCCATGGGTTTATTGATTTGATAATGTGCACGGAATAAAAATCATCGCCGCCTGTTACATACACATCGCCATTTTCGTGATTATACTGTTTGATTACATCTGATATTGTGTAATATCTGCCCAATGGTGTAGTTGGCATTTTCAGTCCTTTTTATCCTAAGTGGGGATAATACCAAATCAAACACTGTGTGCAACAAAAAACCGCCCAGGCGGGCGGTGGAATTCGGTTTTTATATCGATAACTGGATTTACTCTGGCGACGACCTACTCTTCCGTGGCTTAAGCCAAAGTACCATCGGCGATACGGGGTTTCCCTGTCTGGTTCGGAATGGAACAGAGGGTGACTCCCGCTCAATAATCACCAGAATAAATCCAGCGAACATCATAATTCAATATTGAATCATACTTAACGTTCTCTTCAAGCATACCGTCAAGACTGTTGAAAGACAAGACGATAAGATAAAAAGTCAATGGTTCGATTAGTACTGTTAAGCTAAATCCATCACTGGACTTACACACACAGCCTATCAATGTCCTAGTCTAGAACTGAACTCATGGGGATATCTTATCTTGTGACCAGCTTCCCGC
>JAZTWE010000007.1:0-27925 GCA_045635705.1 Candidatus Enterousia sp. | reverse complement strand
CTGATTTTTCTGTCCACCGATAAATTCTGCAACCTTTGCACGTGCATGCGCCACCATTTCATCCACTGCCACTGCACGGGCACAAATTCCGCGCCCTGCATTCGCATAATCATTCGTCAAAAACGCTGTTTGTGCATCAATCACAGACCGTGGTTTCAGATAACTTGCTGCGCTATCTAAGTATATGAAATTATTCATTTTGTTTTTCTCTTGCATTTTGGTGTGATTATAATACACTCTTGCCGAATATCAATAACAACAAGGAGAAAAAGATGGCACTAGAACATGCAAACGATTCAACATTTGATGCAGCAATTGCCAACGGTATCACATTGGTTGATTTTTGGGCATCTTGGTGCGGTCCATGCCGTATGTTTGGTCCGATTTTTGAATCAGCATCTGAAAAAATCAGCGATGTAAAATTTGTAAAATTTGAAATTGATGAATCGAATCGTCGCGCACCTGCAAAATATGGCATTCGCAGCATCCCCAGTGTTTTGGCATTCAAGAACGGCGAACTGGTCGAAGCGCGCACTGGCCTGATGGACGAAGAAACATTAAAGTTATGGATAAATGAATTAAAGGCATCATAAAATGGCATCTGAAATTTACAAGACTTTGGAATTACCAGAAAAGTACAAACCAAAGAAAACTGAACCATATATGTGCGTTCAGCAATTGGCATATTTCTATCAAATCTTAAAGGCACAAAAAGACGAAATTGCCAGCGAAAGCGATTCTGTACTAAGTGCCGTACGCATGGCCGAAAAGACCGAAGCCGCCGGTGTCGGCGACGAATCGGATAACGCGTCATACAACCAGGACATCACCATGGATCTGCGCATGGCGGGCCGCAACAGCAAATTATTACAAAAAATAAATGCGGCACTGGAACGAATCGAAAACGGCACATTTGGGTACAGTGTTGTATCTGGCGATGAAATTGGCCTGCAACGAATGCTGGCACGTCCATTGGCAACAATGACCATCGAAGAACAAGAAGAATACGAAAATCGTCGTGATTAAAAAATTCCCCAGATGGGGGATTTTTCTTTACCCAAAACCAGGAACAAAATAAATTAGAATTGTTTAGATATGGACAGTGCCGTCCCCGTAGTGTACAGACGCTGCATGAGGGGACGGCACCGTTTCATAGATAAATAATTATAATTTATTTTGCGCGTTCGACATATTCCAGGGTTTCAGTATTAACCACAATCTTTTCACCCTGTTCAACAAACAACGGAACCTGAACACGAACACCGTTGTCCAAGATTGCAGGCTTGCCACCACTGGTTGTTGCGGTTTGACCCTTTAAGGCTGGTTCTGTTTCTTCGACGACTGCAACCACTGTCTTGGGCAGGTTGATTGAAACTGGACTGCCTTCGACAAAATTCGCCTTGACCAACATTTCAGGCGCCAAGAATTTCATCGCATCGCCCAACGAATCAACCGGCATTGTAAACTGTTCATAATCAGTCAGGTTCATAAAGAACGCATCAACACCATCAGAATACAGGTATTGGCATTCAAAATCTTCGACCATCAATTTTTCAACTTTATCTTCGGAACGCCAGCGATCACCACCCTTGTTTCCCGAATCGATATCACGCAGGTCTGCCTGAACAAACGCCCCACCCTTGCCTGGTTTTACCTTGGTAATTGATGTTACGGAATAGCGTTTACCATTGTGCGCAATCACCCAACCCACACGCATATCATTTGCAATATAAGATGCCATTATTTTACCTCTTTTATATAATTAAATTGTTTTTGATTATACGGACCCGCGCCCCAAACGCAAGGTCTTTATTGCATTTCCCGCTTATGCGCCCAGTATCTGTCGATACTGTCCATAATCAGTTTATCGGCCTTTTCACGATCTGCCCATCCCAAGATTTTTGACCATGAATTTGGTTGCAAATCTTTATAGTGCGCAAAGAAATATTCAATCTTGGAACGCAAAATTGCCGGCAATTGTTCAACATATTCTGTTGTGGTATAGAATGGATCGACCTTGTCCAGCGGGACACAAATAATCTTTTCATCCCCGCCGGCCTGATCTTCCATCAACAGTGCACCGATGGGGCGCACCTCAATCAAAACACCGGGGCGCAGTGGCGCACTGCACACCACGACACAATCCAATGGGTCCCCATCATCGCCCAATGTGCCTGGAAAATATCCATAGTTCGCCGGATACGCCATTGGCGCATGCAAGATTCTGTCCGCCTTTAACAGACCAGTTTCTTTGTTAATTTCATATTTAACATAGCCGTTTTCTGGCACCTCTATAATTGCGTTCATTTTCTTTGGTGGCAATTTACCTGGTGCGATTTCTTCTAGTGTCATCTACAAAAGCCTCTTATTTTGTTGGGCTGATTTTATCATAAAAAATCCTGATTGCAATTTTTAGATAATTGACATCTGCAATTTTACCCAAATAATAAAATCCCCCGTTTGGGGGATTTTTTATTTCTTTTTTGCCTTTGGCTTTGCTTTTGCCTTTGGCTTTTCGGGCTGTTTGGTATTTTTCATCTCTTTCTTAAAGATATTGATACCATTTGCCAAATTTTTCATCATGGTTGGGATTTTGTTATGTCCAAACAAAATCAGAACCAGGATTATTATCAGTAATATTTCTGTCCAACCTAATCTCATAACTATCCCCTTTGATTATCGTGCCACATAGCAATCCAGTCCATCAGACTTTGCATTGCGACAGAATCCATTTGCATCACTTGCTGTCTTGAACGCCACACGCAAACGATATGTTGTTGTACCATTTTTCAATTGCGCGGCCAAGATAACAAACTGTTGACCATCAAACAGACTTGGGTGCGCGTTTCTCATCTGACGCTGGGCATTTTCCGCCAACGCGCGTGTGCTGTATGATCCAAACTGAACATACCATGAACCTGCCGGCATTGCGGTTTGGGTGGCTGGCTTACTCGCTGGTTTCGCAGCCGGTTTTGCCGCTGGTTTCGCGGCTGGCTTTGCGGCCGGTTTTGGCTGGGCCACTGGTTTTGGTTGGGCGACCGGCTTTGGCTGGGTCGCTGCTGGATTAAATGTCACTTCTTTTCTATCTTCGACAACACGCACTGGCACACCTGGGGTTGGCTGTGGTTGGGCCACTGGTGCAGGCATTGGTTTTGGTGCAACTTGCACTGGCTGTGCAGGCGGCATCACATTCATATCAACCGGTGCGCCCGCCCCATCAACAACGACGGCTGGCACATCTAGGTCAACCTCCATCGACGATGATGATTCACCACCAATCGTACGAATGATAACATATGTTGCCAAGACAATCACAACCAACCCAACCGTCAACAACAGCCACGGTTTCTTTGGGCGTGGGCTGGTAAACGGTACGGCATCTGGCAACGAATCCATTGCACCGTTATCATCTAAATCTAATAAATCCAAGTTGTTATCATCGTTCATGGTAAATCCCCCATTTATAAAATTCTCTTGTCATATTATATCACAAAAAAAGCGAATAACCAAACGCATAGAATAAAAAAAGAGACATGACTTCATATCTCATGTCTCTTGTCTCATATCTCATTATTTAGGCATTTGCCCAAAGTTTGGTGGAACAATCAATTTTTGATTTTGTTCAACAATTGGTTCAACCTCGCACTGTTTTGCACACGCCCCCAACACGCACGGCATAACCAAAACCACCAACATCATAATTTTTTTCATATCATCCCCCTGCTTTCACAATGGTAATTTCACTGCATTCTTCATCATTTCGACAAATTTATCCAGTGGCATTGATTCCTGTTTTTCTTGTCCCAAACGACGAAGTGTCACCATTTTGTCGGCCGCTTCTTTTTCACCAACAACGGCAATAATTGGTGTTTTTGCCAACGACAGTTCACGGATTTTATAGTTAACCTTTTCATCACGCAAATCTGCACGTGTGTTCACACCCGCCGCACGCAGGGCAGAGACAACTTCGTTTGCGTATTCTGCATGTTTTTCTGAAATTGGCGTAACAACTACCGGCTCCGGGCTTAACCACAATGGCAAATTACCACCCGTTGATTCCAGCAAGATTCCCATAAAGCGTTCAATTGAGCCCAACATCGCGCGATGCAACATAATTGGACGATGCTTTTCGCCATCTTCGCCGACATAACTTAAATCGAATCGTTCCGGCAGGTTCATATCCAATTGTACCGTACCACACTGCCATACGCGCCCCATAGAGTCGCGCAGATAGTTATCAATTTTCGGACCATAGAATGCCGCATCCCCTTCGGCAATTTCAAATTCAATACCGTTTGATTCCAGCGCATGCTTTAATGCACCTTCGGCCTTGTCCCAGATTTCATCCGACCCGATACGGAATTCAGATTCCTTGCGCGTGGCCAATTTCATTGTAATTTTTTCAAATCCGAACTTGCCATAAATATCTTTGATAAAGCGCAGGATTTTTACAACCTCTTCTTCCAGTTGTTCTTCGGTACAGAATATATGCGCATCGTCCTGGGTAAATTCACGAACACGCATCAATCCGGACAGGCCACCCGCTGCTTCATAACGATGAACCTTGCCAAATTCAGCCATATATAATGGCAAATCTTTGTATGAACGCAGACCGTGTCCAAATACCAACATCCCACCCGGGCAAGACATTGGTTTAATACAGAACACTTTGCCATCTTGGGTTTTACCGGAATAATTGTGTTCACCATATTTTGCCCAGTGTCCCGAACGTTCCCACAGGCATCTGTCCATAACTGCCGGTGTTGAAATTTCCTGATAACCGGCCAATTCCTGGCGCATGCGGACATATTCAATCAAGCGACGATAAATCTTGTATCCCTTGTCGTGCCAAAACACCGACCCCGGCGCATATTCTGGTTCAAAGTGAAACAAATCCATATCTTTGCCCAGTTTGCGATTATCGCGTGCGGCGGCCTCTTCCTGCATTTTCAGGAAATTATCCAACTCTTCCTTTGTTGCGAACGCATCGACATAAATGCGTTGTAACATTTTATTTTTTGCATCCCCCTTCCAGTATGCACCGGCAACACTGCGAATTTTAAAAGAATCCCTTGGCAAATCTTTGGAAGATTCAACATGTGGCCCACGACACAGGTCAACAAAATCACGGAACGAATAAATCGACAACGCTTCGCCCGCCGCATCATATTCGTTTAACCATTCCATTTTATATGGTTGCGATGCGAAAATCTCTTTGGCCTCGTCAATCGACACATTGCGCTGTTCAAAGCGACCATTTGACTTAATCAAATCACGCATTTCTTTTTCGATTTTGGCAAAATCTTCTTCGGAAAAACGATAATCTGTATCAAAGTCGTAATAGAATCCATTTTCAATTGCTGGCCCACCCGCAAACTTAACATCTGGGTGTAATTTTTTTACCGCCGCCGCCATAACATGCGCCAACGAATGACGAATAATTTCAATATCATATGACATAATAATTGTCCCTTAGTGTTTTTTATTTTTATTATTATTTTTTGACTGATTGATTATAAGAATTTAAGCGGCGCACCGCAATACAGAAATTACACCCCCAACGGGGTTGTAGTAGTTGTTGTAAAGAAAGACTCAAATAAAATCATGTTTTACATCATATGCCTATTTTTCAACAAAATCAAGCAAATTCCCCGCAATGTGCGGGGAACTATTATCTTACCTTGCTGTTCTTGCAAGTCACCCTGCACCATTTCAACGCGGTTTTATATCCATCTTCTGCATTGCGATTATAAAAATCAATTGTTAAATCTTTCCCACAGTTATCAACACCCACGTTATACAGGCCAACATCAAACAACTTAACACCACCTGCAAACATCACAGGTTTAATAACAAACTTCTGCGACCCTTTTATAGGATTAAAGCCTTTGTCCTTTACCTGCAATTGCAATGAAAATTGGCAATGCTCCCCGCACCCATCACAACACAAATCAGGGGCCAAATCCGGACTTAATGGGCGCGCTTCAAAAACATCTGCCCATTTCTTTTTATAATCACGTTTATACGGCATAACACACCACCCTTATAAATCCAAAATACACCCGAACAATACTGCAAAAAAGAAACACACACTGCCCCCGATTACAAACAGGTGCCAAACTGCATGCGAAAACTTCATCCGCCGCCATAAATAAAATATCACACCAATTGTGTACGCCAATCCCCCCGCCAAAATAAACCACAACCCGCGCACGGGGATACTGCGAATCATTGCCGGCAATATAAACAGCAATGTCCACCCCATTGCGACATATAATCCTACCATCCACTTTGGCTGTTGCCGCGGATTTTTAATTTTCATGTATGACCCAAACAACACAATCCCCCACAGGATTCCAAACACAATCCATCCAATCAGTCCACGCAAGTTTACCAACAAAAACGGCGTGTATGTACCCGCAATCAATGCATAGATTGCAACACTGTCCCAGACCTCAAAAAAACATTCGTGTTTTTTACCAATTGTTGCATGGCACATTGTTGACCCGAAATACAGTGTTATCATCGTCACACCAAAAATAGCGCACGACACAATCGCCCATGCGTCACCCTTGATGCCCGCAAACACCACCAACAATGTCAATGCCGCAATGGCAAGGCCTATACCAATCCCGTGCGTTAAAATATTCACAACCTCTTCGGCATGTGTCGATGGCTTTTCCCAGCGGAACAGTCCCGTTGCACGCAGAACCTTTAACAATTTTGATGCATGTTCATCTTTTTTTACTGCACGAATACGTGCACGTTTTGTCCCTGTCATTTTATCGCCCCTTCGATTCGTTTTTGAACTCTATCCCCACCCATCACGGACATAATTGAATATAAATCTGGTGTATTTATGCGCCCGGACAATGCCACACGCAGATTCATTGCAACATCACCGTTTTTAACACCGCATTTTTCAGCGACTGCAACAATTTTTGCCCACCATGTGTCTTTGTCGTCTGCCGCATTATATGTTTCCAAGAACGCTTTTAATACATCCGCATTAAATTCATATTCAGCATTTGGAACAAACAATTCATCCCAAAAAAATGCAACATTTTCCAATGTCTGTGACCAAGTGATAAAGTCTTTGCGTACACGCTTTGGATTATCGCGTTCGATACCCAACACACCGGTGAGATACGATTCATCTGCGACCTGCATTTTATTAACATCCGTGCCATATTCTTTGGCCCAAGCGACTACACGCGAAACCAATTCCGGCACTGGCAGCGAACCAATAAATTCCTTGGCCCACCATTCCAGTTTTTTCATATCAAATAATGCCCCCGACATCGGAATCTTTTTGGCACGCATTTCATAATCCCAAAATGATTTAACCTGCCCTTTCATTTTTGCTTCTTCGTATCCTGATGCCGCAATATTCCCCAGGTATTCAATCACTGCCTCAACCGGCCAACCGGCTTCCAAGAAAAACGCAACATTTGCTTCCGGATCTTTGCGTTTTGACAGTTTGCGTTGCTTACCCGTTTCTTCGTCAATCTTATCAATGGTTGATGTATGAATATACAACGGCGCGGTCCAGCCCATCATACGGAACAATTGCACATGCAATGGCAACGACGGCAACCATTCTTCACCACGAATAACATGCGTTGTGCGCATAAAGTGGTCATCACACAAATGCGCAAAGTGATATGTTGGCAAACCGTCATTTGATTTAATCAAAACAATATCTTCGTTATTTTCTGGGAATCCGATTGAACCGCGCACCGCATCTTTACAGAAGATTCTTTGTTCTGGATTACCGGCCGAATACAAACGAATTGATGGAACTTCACCATTATCCAAATGCGCAATAATTTCCGCATCTGTCAAATCCCTATCGCGCGCAAATTCACCATAAATACCGGTTGCGAATCCAGCTGCTTTTTGATTATCACGAATTTTTTCCATATCATCCGCCGTCAAGAAACACGGATACGCCAACCCATTTTCTAACAAATGTGCCACCACCGAATGATAAATATCTTTGCGCTTTGATTGATAGTACGGACCATATTTTTCATCATTGTTATAATTCAAACCGAATCGGTCCATTGATGCCTCTATAATTTTAACGGCATCCATAACCTCGCGCTTGGTATCTGTATCTTCGATACGCAACATAAACACACCACCCGATTGCTGGGCCAATTTACAGTCTATCAATGCACCATACAAACCACCGATATGCATATATCCCGTTGGACTGGGGGCGAATCGTGTAACCATTGCGCCGTCCACAAGATTGCGCGCCGGAAATTTTTTTTCTAATTCATCCAGTGTATATTTTGGTGCCGCACCCAACACACGTGCGATTAAGTCTTTTGATAAACCCGTTCTCATCTATATATTCCTTGTTTTTTACCAATCTCAATTCTATACTAAATATATGGAAAAACAAGAAATAAGAACATTTGGACGCCGTCACGGCAAGAAATTATCCGCCCGTCAACAAACACTGATTGACATGGTTTTACCAACCATAAAACCAACAACGGGCGACATTTTGGAAATCGGATTTGGTGCGGGCGAACATGTACGCGACCTGGCAATTACCAACCCAGGTAAAATTATAATCGGCGCTGAACCATTTATGAATGGGGTCGCATCTTTGCTGTCTGCGATAACCGACGAAAAAACGAATCAGGTTTTAGATGAATATTCTGGCATCCGTATTTGGGCGGACGATGTTCGTGATTTCCTGCGCGAAACAGATTCCAGATTTGAACAAATTTGGGTACTGCACCCCGACCCATGGCCCAAAGCACGACACGAAAAACGCCGCCTGCTATCTGCGGAATTTTTGAACACACTATCAAAACACCTGTCACAAAACGGCCAAATAATTATAGGCACAGACCACTGGGAATACTTTGATTGGATTTTAGACCAGGTAAAAAACACCACCCTTTCCGCCACGATTGCGGACCTGGAAATCATCCAAACGCGTTATCAGCATAAAAACAAGGCCGGCACCGCCGCCCCAAAATATTTGATTTTATCTGTTTAACTGACAAAGAATTTTAATCGCTTGGCTAATTCCGGCTTCATTCTTTCTGCCATACGCATTACCTGTTCAATGCGCAAATAATTATCCCCCAGCGCAAAGTGCAACGCACCGCCAAACCCATCATCCCACGCATTCAACAATCCATACAGCCGTCCAACAAAATCAGACTTATCACCCGCATCATTACCTAGAAAGAACAACACAGCCGATGCCTTTATCTTTTTCAAATTCTGAAATAAATCCCCCCAATCGTCGGCACCAATATCGTTTATATCCAGCCCAATTATTAAATCCTTGTCAAAGAACAAGTCATCACGAATAACATGTGTCTGTGCAACTAATTCATGCAAATTTGCATATCGCAAGAACACCTGGGCACCACTTGCGCCACTGCGCAGCGCGGCATTTATTTTAACTGTCACATCTGAAATTTCATCGGGTCCGATACGATTCGCATCCAAATAGAAGCGACCATAAATCTTAACATCCACCCCTTCCAACCACGGCCACACCACTGGAATCGAATCGGGCGACACAGATATATGACTTACCTTTTCCTGCACCACAAATTCGGCGCATCGGGCCAATTCGCCACCATCTAAATCCGCCGCACACCACAGGGCCATCGCCCCACCCAATTCGTTCAAGATATCGCTTTTTTCAATCATTGTACTTTTTACTTTATCATAAATATGATACAATAAAAACCAAGATGAGAAATAATATTGATAATATTTTAATTGGTGTTTTGTGGCTGATTGCTGCAACGCTTGGCACATGTTTTTGGTTTAACATTGCATTTGGCTTTGATATTTTTTCCGGGGCGCATTGGCAGCACCTGGCATATATGCAGGCATCACAGGCCCACGTCAAAGTATCATTCTATATATCAATGGTGATTGCGGTATTTACCACAATATTTGTACTGTACATACTAATTCGCCCGCGCAAGCGTCACATTAAACTGCCGCGCCCATCAACCGCGCCCCGCGTCGCACCACAGCCTGCGCCCCAAGCAAATGTTGTCAATCAACCCGCACCCGTTGTTCACCATGAACCACAGCCCGTCAGTGCTGTACCTGAAACCGCACCGCGACCACCACGGCTGAACATTCCAACGCGCACATCGTCAAACTTTACTGCCCCAGCACAATCGGCCAGCGCACCAATTTCAGCACAACCCGCACAACGCGATTGGCCCGAACTGACCAAGATATTTGTTGACGCAGGCTATGTTATAAAGCCCAACCCACGCATTAACGGTATGCACATCGCCCTGTGCGCAATTGGCACAAACGAAGAATTATGGATGGGCGCGGTCGGCGTTGAAACAACCCGCATGGCCGCCGCAATTGATAAATTGAACCAGGTATTTGCCGACACACTGGACGATATTTACATCAATGTTCATGGCTTTGTAGTTAACGCGCCCGATACCGCCACACCATCAGACGGGATAATGGCATTTGACGACTTTAACCAACTGGCCCAATATATGTCATCGCATAAAAATCAACCACTGCCCACGGACGAGCAAGAAAATTTTGATGCGTATTCAGACTATATATCCACCGTTATTGACTACATAGGGAAAATCTGATGAAACTATCCCAGGGTGCCGCAGAAAAAATTATCACAGACATGGGCATGGACGACATGCCACTGATAGAGTTCACACCCCGCCCCACCCCGGTTGCGCCAGACTGGTTTCAAAAATACAAAGAATTATGTCGCGCGTTTTTATCCAGCCTGACTGATTCTGTTGACACATTGGCATTTATGAACCTGGCCCAGGACGAATTTATGAATTTAATCATGGGCCGCAGTGTTCCCGACAATTTATCGTTTCGTTTACGCATACCTTTGTCATGGGGTGGGAAACTAGAAATCGATAATATGTTTATGTGCTGGACATTCCCGCACAGCCATAATCTGGATAGATTTATAATCGGGCAAAGTGGCAACGAAACAATTTGGCTGCCAAATCCTGCTAAAAAGATTTATCTGCCGGCACACATGGCGGGCGGTGGCACAGGCGGCAACGCAACCGAAGACAGACTATCACAAATGGCGGCGGCAATTGCGGCGGGCCGTGACATGTAAAGGACAAAAATATGACGCACGACGAATTCATATCTGCAATGAAATTACGCGGCACAAAATTTGCCCCACCATCAACCCCGAATCAAATCGGACTGACCAACGCCGCGCTACAACAACGAAAATGCGCAATGCTGCCAAAATTCATGATGGATTTGTACAGTGCATGTGGTGGTGCCCACCTGGGGTCCGGGTATATCTTTGGCCCGACCGAGGTTCCAAACGGTCTGCGTTTTCCAATCCCCAGCATACTAAAAGTAAACGATGAAATCGCAACCAACAACAAAATGATTGGCAAGACAGTATTTGGTCGCAACGATTTATTTTGGTTTGCGTTTGACGCATTTGGCACATGTTATATGCTGGACAATACAAATCTAAATCCATTGCGCAAATACGACGACCCATATCGCGCATTGGCCGATTGTCTAATTGCCGGGAAATTATAAGAATGAAGAAAATATCTGTATCTTTATCGGGTCATCAAACCAGCATTTCACTGGAATCTGAATTTATTGATGTATTAAAACAAATTGCTGCCGCGCGCGGTGTGTCTGTTGCATCAATAATCAGCGACATCGACAACACGCGTCGCAACACCAACCTATCATCCGCCATCCGCGTTTGGATATTAAACCAGGTTATGAAACATTAATCTTTTTTGCCAAAAAATCCTGTTGATACAATCAACACACACGCAACAGATAAAATAATTATCATCCACCAATTCATACCAATCGCGCGATATGGTGTCATATGTGCCCCCCATACAAAACCATCAACATGTCCCGATGCGCCGATTGGCATACTGTCAACAATTGCACCATCGGCGGCAACAAACGCACTGATTCCTGAATAGTTTGCCCGCACAATTGGCATACCTGATTCAATTGCATAACGCCGCACCATATCCAAATGTTGATATGTCCCGGGTGTCCGCCCAAACCAATTATCATTTGTAATGTTTATAATTGCATTCGGCCTCAACCCCGCGCCACGCGGTATCAAAGAATCGGAAAAAATAATTTCATAACACACCGCTGGTGCAAAAACAAATTCCCCATTGCGCGTTGCGACACTAATCAATTCCGCCCCTTGGCCTGGCACTAAATCTATTGGACCGGGCAGGAACCCAAATGGTCGATATTCCCCAAACGGCACCAAATGTGACTTGCTGTATATTTGATTTATTTGACCATCTGATGATGCAACAATCATCGAATTATACACCCCACCGGCATCAAAACTGTTTGCACCAATAATAATCGGTGCGTCCAAGAATTTTGCAATCCCCATTTCATCATCAGCCATAACCGCAAACGGATATGTTGTTTCCGGGAACACAATTAAATCAGGCTGACCACCAACTGCCAATGACAATAACGCACGCAGATTTTCTTCTGCACGGGCAATGGCGGCACCACGACTATGTGTTGCCTTTTGTGACTGTGTTTGACCTGGCTGAACAACGCGAATCATAACCTGGCTATCATTCGCGCCCTGGGCAGCGACGCGAATATTTTGTTCGCCCGCACGCACCCCCAGCACAATCAACACCGCCCACGCAACGCACAACAACCAACAGCCACGCAACCTTCTGTCACGCAATAATTCAACCACCGTGGCAATCACACCAACAATAATAAATGTCAGACCCAACGCCCCCCACAATGACATAGAATTCGCAATCAACGGAAACGGCAACATAATATTTGCAACCGGATTCCATGGAAATCCAGTAAACACCCATTCACGCAACCACAAAACCAATACCCATGTTGCGGCAAACAAAACTGCGCGACCACACGATTTCGTGCGTATACGCGAAATCACAACAAATGGCCACGAAAAGATTAAACCACCTGCCAACATTAAACCAACCACACCCGGCACTGTCCAAATTGCAAACTGCGCGGTCAGTTCTGGCACAACAAAAATCGAATTCAACACCCACCAAAACATTGCTAAACCGTACACCGCACCAAACGGGGACACGCGCCACAAACAACGCCAAAAACCACCAATGTTTTTATTTCGCACTGTTAACCAATACGCCCCTGCGACACCAACCAATGTAAAATACCACATATAAAATGGCGCAAACCCAAATGCCGCAACCCCACCAAACAGTGCGTATAGCGCATATTGCCACACACTATTTTCACGCACAGAAAAACGTTTTAACCACGCAATTGTTTTACTGCCGGGACAGCACCTGCCATCTGCGCACGACGCACCATCATAGGGATTTTTTATACCCAGTTTTTTCAAAATTTGAATTTCACGCATTTCCATAACAGCCGCATCATTATCATCAATATGGTCATATCCCTGCAAATGCAATACACCATGTACAATCATATGTGCGGTATGTTCTGCAACCGATATTCCCATCTGTCGCGCCTCGTGCGCGACGGTATCCAACGATATATAAATATCACCCAACAACACATCATCACCTAATTCAAACGACAATACATTCGTTGGCTTATCAATATTTCGATATTGATAATTCAGTGCATGCACCTCGGCATCATCGGTCAGGATAATAGAAACCTCGGCATTTTTATATTTTGTGCCCGCCGCTGCATTGGCAATTTTTTCAACATCAATATCGTATCTTTTCCATTTACGATTATGAACATCAACATAGACTTGCATACCGTCCCCCAGTTTTTATATTACCTATCCTACATTATTATCGCTTTGCGTAATTTGTTCTACACGCATAAAATCCGCCATTTTTGACCGTTGCAACACCCGTCCAGCTGCATCGTTAAACGCAACTTTTTTACCCTTGTGCAAACCTTGTTTCTTTTCGGTCACCCGTGTAATATCTTGTCGGACACGACGGTTTCCATTGGCCAAGGCCAACTTGTAATTTGCCAACGCCTTGTCATAATCCCCCAGTTGTTCATACGCAAAGCCCGCATTATATTGCGCCGCACCATACTGACTTTTGTCACCAATACGCCGCACGACTTCACGCGCCTGAACAATCGCTTCTTGATACAGCCCTAAATTATTATATGTTGCCGCCAAATCATTACGCAACAATGCGTTATCAGGATATTGATCAATCATATTCTTAAACTTTTCCGCCGCACTATAAAAGTCCCCTGCTTCATAGGATGCGATTGCATCTGTATACATATCGTCATAACCGATAACATAGGTTTCTTTTTCAATTTTTTCCTGATGCACAGTTGGCACAATAAAATCTTTATTTCCGATTTCGCATTTATCACTCATACAGATTTGGACAATATCAGGCGGTAAAAAGTCCTTTACTTTTTTCCAGTGCGCCAACGATTCGCCATCACCATTTTCTGGATTCTGCAACCACTGCCTAAATACTTCGTATGTTGCATAATTTACCTGGCGATTTTCAGAATTACCTGTAAAGAACGCCGACTTTTTCTTGTCCATATACGCAAAGAATTCTGACATACCATTTGCCGGACATTCCAACAACATCTGTGATGTAATTTGTCCTGTCAAGACGCCCGCCTCCAACCATCTGCGCCAATACAGGCCACGTCCTTGTTTTACAAAACCGCCCAATTTATCCGCAACAATATCAACATCCTGACCGGTCAACCACGCTTCACCAAAACTGCGCATATTATTAATTGGATACTTATTAAACATATCCAACACCAACGAATCAGGCATTGCGAACCCATGTTCCTTGTACAGTTTACGCAACCGCGTAAATCGTTCTTTGTGATTTTTATCATCCGGATCTTCGATTAATTTTGTTCCTGCATTATAAACAATCGAAGACATCCCCAACGCATGATTTGTTGTACTGATATCAACAGCTGGCACAGCAACATCATAGCAATACAAATAAAAATAAGTTTCACCAGATTCCAAATGATGTCGCGCCAACTCATACGCTTCTTCGGTGGTAATTGGTCGTGTGTGTTCTGTGACTAGTTCATCGTCTTTCAGTACGGTTGACCCAAATCCAATTGTTGGTTTTCCCTTGGCTTTTTGCCCCGGCTTGATAGGCAATCCCGTTGCATCATCATACACAACATGCAGTCCTTGTTCATTAACCCGCACGCCTTCTTTAGCAATCAGGTCCGCAATCAGCAATGGTGTCAATGGGCGCATTTTATCCAAATACGCAACATATTTACCCTGCTTTGCTTTTTCTATTTCCTGTCTTTCTCTCTCTTCGGCCTTTTCGATTTTGTATTCTTCAACTTCTTCGGCCACTTTGTTTGCCAAGAACCCACCACCAACAATTCCCGCCAGCATCATATAATATGTCACATAAGACATCAGCCCGGGATTATTTTTTATCAATTTAGAAATAAATGTTTCGCCACGCGGTTTCTTGGTTTCCTTGTCCACCGCCTGTTCCATTTTTTTTGCTGTGACTTTGGCTTTTTTTTCACCGAACTGCAAGACTTTATTATCAACCAGCGCAACATTCAGCCCACGCACAACATATTCCATCAGCCACAACAGTGTCACACCCGACACCTTGGCCGTCCCCTTTGCCACGCCACCCAATACAGCCTTGACATTTTCACCATGCTGGTCTGGGACAATATCAACATCTATTTTTTTTCGCGCAACTTTTTTCCGAACTTTTTTCAAGAAATCCGCCATCCCCCGGGGATATTGTCCCGCCCGTTGCGACAGTGTTTTTTTTGGCGCCATATTTATTTCCTCCCCAGTCCTGTTTTTCGTGCTATGCGCGAACGCTTACGCGAATACGCCGGCGCAACCATTGGATAATCAATCGCCAGTCCCCATTTTTCACGATACTGTTGTGGTGTCATATTAAACTTTCGCTTCAGATACCTGCGCAGCATCACATGCCATGTTCCATCTTCCAAACATTGAATTTTATCTGGCTGAACAGAATCTTCGATTTGCTGGGGTGTGACCGATGCCCCGCGCAATATTTCACGCGCATTTTTTACTGCAACCTCCATCGTCAGTGATGGATTTGCCGCCATTGCCGCTGCGGCCAAATTTGCCACCGCCAATGCGAATTCAGAACTTTTATTTACCAATTGCCAACCCCTTATAAATTTAATACAATCAATTATATCACAAATAAAGACCAAATAAAAGTTAAGTAAAATGACACGACCACTTGCTGATTTAATGCGCCCAAACACAATTGATGACATTGTTGGCCAAACAACATTATTGGGTGAAAACGGCCTGGTCCGCCGTATGGTCGATAACAAGAAACTATCGAACTTAATTCTGTGGGGTCCCCCCGGCTGTGGCAAGACCACAATTGCACGCGCCCTGGCCAATTCTGTTGACATGGATTTTGTTCCGATGTCTGCGGTATTTTCAGGCACAGCCGATATAAAAAAGGCAATGGATGCCGCACGAATGAATCGCGATATTGGTCGCAACACATTACTGTTCATCGACGAAATTCATCGTTTTAACAAGACACAACAAGACACATTATTGCCCTATCTCGAAGATGGGACTGTTGTATTTATTGGCGCGACCACTGAAAACCCCAGTTTTAATTTAAATAACGCGCTGTTATCACGCTGTCATGTTGGGGTACTGCAACCATTGTCAACCAGCGATTTATTAACACTGATGCAACGCGCCGAAGATTTTGTTGGCAAAAAATTACCTTTGGATGAAAACGCACGTCTGCACCTGGCCCAGATGGCCGATGGTGACGCGCGCTTTTTACTAAACACGATTGAATATTTGCACAATGCAAACTTCAAAAAGATTTTATCCCCAGACGATTTAGACAACGCCGTACAAAAACGCGCACCACTGTCAGACAAAAGTGGTGACGAGCACTATAACCTGATTTCCGCCGTTCATAAATCGCTACGCGCCAGTGACACCGATGCCGCACTGTATTGGACTGCACGCATGATGACATCGGGCCAGGATCCAATGTACCTATTCCGTCGTCTGACCCGCTTTGCGGTAGAAGATGTTGGCCTGGCTGATCCAAACGCATTACAGGTTGCAATCGCTGCATGGCAGGCCTATGAAAGACTGGGCAGTCCAGAAGGCGACCTGGCCCTAACCCAACTGGTTATATACCTGGGCACGGCACCAAAAAGCATCGGTAATTACAAGGCGCAAAAGGCTGCATACGCCATGGCGCGCGAAACCGGCAGTCTTATGCCCCCAAAAAACATACTAAACGCGCCAACAAAAATGATGAAAAATATGGGCTATAATGCGGGCTATGTCTATGACCCCGACACAGCCAATGGATTCAGCGGTCAAAACTGTTTTCCTGAATCACTTGGTCGACAAAAATTTTATTACCCGGTTGAACGCGGCTTTGAACGCGAAATTAAAAAACGCCTGGACTATTGGGATGCCCTGCGAAACAAAATAAATTCAGGCAATGATTAAAATATAAACCCGCCAGTACAACATAAACTGGCGGGCTTATTTACAGATTTTAACCTTTAAAAGATTATGTTAAGTTTTGCACCAACCTGCAATTCATCCGCTTCAAATTCATAATCCAGGTGTCCAATATATTGCGTGCGACCAAATTGGCGAACGATTTTGCCGCCCAACCATTCTTGGTCGAAATCAATACCCTGCATTTTATGCGTGGCCTTGCGCATTGTAAAGTTTGCGCCCATACGCCAATCCGGGGCAATTCTGAAATATGCCTCTGGCATAAAGTCAATAAAGGCGACACCGCGTTCATCATCAAACACCCATGTTGATTTCACCGTTGCAGCCAATGTCACCCCCGCCCATTGACGACCAAATCGCAGTCCTAAATAATACGACGAATCCGCATAGTATGGTGTGCGGGCATGCGAACTGCCCCCGACTTTCAGACCAACCAGCAAATCAGAAATTACATTACTGTTATTATCACCTGCGCGTGCCAAGCGGTAAATTCCGCCCAGGTCAACCGCAGAAAAACCATCCTGTTCGCCATGAAAATCAATTTGATAATGAACATTTGCCCGGACTGTAAAACGATCACTCATACCATATGACAATCCCTGGCCCAGGCGCAAAGTATTATCCCAAAATGTCAATCCGGTTTCAGACAAAACCTCTTCCGTTGACAGCATATACAGCGGATCAGAACTATCATGTTCCAACACATTCGCCCGCACTGCACCTGGCGCTGCAACAATCATTGACATAATTCCGGCCAACAAAATTTTACGCATAAATCCCCCCTATTTTATTTACGCACCTTCCCGCCCGGATTTGGGCGGGAAATAATTAACATCAGTTTTCGTTTCTTTAGAACATAAAGATTGCCTGCAACCCAACCGACATTTCTGAATATTTATCCAATTCGGATTTGCCAATATTTTTAATCCCGGTCAATAGTTGTGACTGGGCATTGTCCAAGAACGTGCCCGAACGATAATAATATGTATCAACATCCTTGCCGTCAGCACTGCTGTAAATTGATGCCTTGGCATACAGGTTTAACGCAAACCAATCATTTGGCTGCCAGCCAATTGCACCCTTAATCGATGCCTGGTTCATCCAATCATAATCACCCAATGTCAATTCTGCATTCAATGTCCAATCCTGGTTCAACACACTGAACACGCCCAAACCACCTTCGACATAGATTGGATTTTGGTTATCGCTATACGACAACAACAGTATCGAATCATACCCTTCTGAATCAGTACCACTGACACCATTGCCATATACTTCGCCATCAAAGTCCATATACCAACCACGCAACACACCATAGATTGTTGATGATGAAACCTTGTAGCCTGCCTTCAATTCCAGCGCAAAGTTATTAGAAATATCTTTTTGACGCTGATACAGACCTGATGCCATACCAATCCATTTTTCAGTATCTGCAAAACGCCACTGTGCCCCAATCCCATACAGGTTCAGACCACTATCATCCATTTTATCTGATGATCCCAAATCCCAATCATATTCAGATTCATATGTATCATACTGGGCCATTGCCATTAATGCTATACGATCTGTGATACCAAAACTAAAATCTTCTTTGATTGCAAATTGTGAATATTTCCAATCACCACCGACACCATTAAAACTGATTGCATTACCCGCACCGTCAAACAATCCTGATTCTGTTGATGGCAATTTTACATCGTATCCCATTGACGCATAACCAAAATCAGTCACAGAACCAAACTTGCCCTTTAATGGCTGAAAGAACGGATGCGCCAAGAAATATTTGCGTTTTAATTCGCTGCGCAAAACTTCGCTGCGTGTGGTGCGCGTTGTTGTTTTTGTTGCACGCGCCGACGATGAATTTGCCCCTGCATATTGTTTATACAGTGCGCTGCGATTGGCAGGTTTTGCATAATATAAATCCCCCGCATCCTTGGATTCATATGTCTTGGTCAACGAACGCGTTTGATATTTTTCATAGTTTACTTTTTCGCGTGTACGCGTGGCCGGACCACTTGTTAAATCCACACTTGATGCCGCGCGTGTTCCTGAATTAGTTGCCGCCACTGCTGGCAATGCCATCGCCGCCAACAACGCAAAGACTGAAAACTTTTTCATCATAATATAATTCTCCTTTTGCTTAGAATTATATCACAAAACCGCCCCCACTTCCAAGGCAATTGTTAACAAAAACACCCCAACCCGGGGCGATTTTAATTCCAAGAATTCCTGTTATTCATCTGCTGTTTTGAATTATTATATGAACGATATTGATTTTGCAGACATGACCGCATATCGTTCAAACAGGTTCTAAATTGTGCATTGGTCATTTTTACCTTGCCTGAATCATCCGGCACACACGAACTATTGTCCGTTTTGCACCCATCTGCATTACCAAACTTAATCGCGGCCAGCATTTTATAATCATTTGCCAATTGCTTTTTCATTTCGGTTGTTGGATTGTTTCCATTACCCGATGAATTAACAATCGTGGTCAGATTTTTTTCATAGCATTTCAAAATCTGTTCATCTTGATATTCATTCAGACAATTTGATGCCCCGGCGATATAAACACTTCTGTCATCAGACTTGAAACTATCACCTGAATCCTTGCCGGCGCTGGCACCTGCGGCCTGTAATTTTGTTGACAGCACGGCCTTTTCCAACTGTGTTTTCAGACGGCGTATCATCGCATCCAAATATTCATATTGCTTATACATCTGCTGTGTCATCACGGTTGTCTTCATCGCGATAACATCACGCATCAGTCCACGATCCGCCTCTGACGGATTTGCCCCACTGTGACTGTCACCGGTCAAAATATTATATACATGCGTAGAACACAGTGCCAATTCCGGCACAATTTTATCATTGTTGTCGTTATCACACCCATTTGATGACGCGCCCCACCCAGGCATCGTCACCCCCAGTGCCAACACCACACACAAACACCGACCAAGATTTACAATCCACTTTTTCATTGCTTATTTTGTTTTACACATTTTAACCCGTCTGCATCAAACTTATATTCATCCCAAATACACGCACAATCTTTACCATCCCAATATACATTCGGGTCCGGATTTCTGTTTGAACACAAACAAGACTTATATTCCACACCATTCTTGTCTTTGCAGTATTCCTTTAAATTATCCACCGCTGTAGACCGACCAGCATCTGACTTATCAGCATCTTGTGACACAAACGCCCCCTGATTGTCGTATATTGTATCTAAATTTTTATCTGTGACACAAATTTTTGACGGCAAAGATTTCATTGATACGGCCTTGCTCAGATTTTGGTAGTTATTGGTACCAACCACACAATACTTCGCTAGTTCTTTAACAGCATCACTACCACCACTCTTTTTTCTATTGAAGCCACCCAACGCCGCGGGCGCATCTTGTTCAATAATGCGTTCCAGCACATCAATACCGATTGTTGACTGCTTTTTGCGTCCTGCAAACAATGCCGATGAATCCAGCACATCCGACGCACATCCAACACGCACAGACCCATCTTCGCCTGCCTCAGGTTCCAGCATATTACGCATAACTTCTTCATCTGTTGAAATCAATCCAACCGGCTGGCATCCATTATCAGAAATGGGCACCACCTTGCCAATTGTGCACTGCGCACCACCCAGCACTGCGCCATTTCCATCGCCATTATTTTCATTAATTGTTAATCGCACCGACCGCCCATCAACACAGTTTTGGGCATTATAATACATAACCTGACCCGTGTGACAGAAATACTTGCCCCACGCACTGCATCCACCACTTAACATCATCAGTATATCATTAATATCCACACCAACCATCTGGGCGGTAATCAGCGCATCATAAACTTCGTCCAATACATCATTATACGGTTCAAAGAAATCCATCGCCTTGCTTTTAAATGTCTTTACACGCTTTGGCCCCGTGCAATTATTCCCTGTTTTATCACAGCCTGCATATTCAAACGCATTTTGCATTGTCGCGTTTAGTGTTTTTAATGCAACCTCGGCATTTTCGATTTTAGACAATATTTGTCCTGAAATCTGTTCGCGCATCAGAATATCATCCGAAACACCACTTTGCGCCGCGGTCAACTGCGCATCCGTCAACCCATTATTCGATGCAACCGTGGCGGCCTGACGTACCTGTTCGGCCGCGGCCGCTTCGGCCTGGGCCTGGGCGACCAGTTGTTTTTGTTCATCCAACGCCGCCTGCATTTGGGCCATTTGCTGTGCATTTTGCTGTTGCATTTCATATTGCATCTGCGACATCTGCTGTTGCATTTGCTGAATTTGTGCATTACTTTGTGCGGCTGCGGCCTGTTGCGCCGCCTGTTGCGCGGCCAATTGTTGTTGCTGAATTGCAGCCTGGGCATCTGCGACCATTTGCGCGGCCAAGAAATCAATTAAATCATCGCCATATTTTTTACACACCGCGTTCGACTGCACACACCCCGAAACAATCGATTTTGCAACCGCCATGTCACTGCACCCACCATTTGAACACTTTGGTGTTGCACAGCGCAAAATCAGTGAATTACAATTTCCAAAATCCGCGGTTGGTGCACTGCCTGCGCCACTACGGTTATTCATCATTGAATTCCAATTATTATTATTTACCACCCCACCCGATGGATTATACGCGGTTAAATTACTGCCCGCAGTGGTTGCCACCGGCCCCGCCGCATTTGCAACAAACGGCAGCGCACAAAAAACCAACGATAAAAAGCGTTTCAGTGATTTCATATTCTCTCTTAGGTTTAATTTTATCACAAAAGCCCCCTTGATAAAAGAAAAAAGTACCAATCTTTTCCTGATTGAAAAAATTCCTAAAACAAATATAATATTAATATACCAACCCAAGGGGAAAATATGAGCAAGAAACCAATTCTACCAGACCTATTAACATTTTGGATTCCATTTCGTCCGTATCGTCGCACACTGCACGACATCTTGCAAATGGGCATTCGCAACTGGCGCACCGTCATCAACAGCGATAAAACCAAGAAGTTTAAATATGAATTGGCCATCGGCGCAATCATGAAGAACGAAGGCCCATATATCAAAGAATGGCTGGACTTTCATATTTTGGTTGGTGTTAAAAAGTTTTATCTGTACGACAATGATTCAACCGACAATACATTAAAGATAATCAAACCTTATATTGACAGTGGCATCGTTGAATATACCCGCTATCCCGGCCGTGGTGTTCAGCGCCAGGCATACATCGACATGCTGGCCCGATACAAGGATCAAACCCGTTGGCTGGCCTTGATTGATTTGGACGAATTCCTGGTACCCGTAAAGCATAAAACTGTACCGGCATTTTTGCGCACCCTGCCCCGATTTGGGCAACTGGTAATTGGCTGGGTATCTTATGGTTCATCGGGTCACATTAAAAAGCCACGGGGTCTGGTTATCGAAAACTATAAACATCACGCAGAAATCAGTTGGGGTGTAAAGTCAATTGTTAATCCCCGTCTGGTTGTAAAGTTAACCAATCCCCACATGCATCGCGTTGCGGGCTTTACTATTGATGAAAACGGCAAAAAACGCGGTCGTGTCAATCAAGAAGCCGCCCCAACAACCCACAACTGGTTGCGGTGCAATCATTACCAAACAAAGTCACACGATGAATACATTGCGCGTTGCAACCTGGGTGATGCCGGCAGTGGCGAAAAGGTCAAAGTATTTCGTCGTGACCCTGAAACAAACTTTAAGTTATTTGACCATAACGAAGTCTATGACCCAATCATGGATAAATGGATAAAAAAATTAAAGGCTCAGAAATAATCAAAAAATAAAAAAAACACGGAAAATTCCGTGTTTTTTTATTTTATCTTGGCAACTGCCCACTTAACGACATCTGCAACCACCATACCGATAAATGCCCCCAGTATAACATCTGTGGGCCAATGCGCCCCAACCATAACACGCGATGCACCAACAACAATTGCCCCCGTCCATGTAAACACCTTGTATCGTGGCACCAGCAACCCAATCATCACCAGGCCCGCAAATGTTGCCGCAGTATGCCCTGATGGCATCGAATTAAATGCCCATTCGGCTGTAAACGGGAAAAAACCTGTCATTCCCAAACCTTCAAAGAATATCGGACGCGCACGTCCCAATACAAATTTCAATATCCCTGTTATAACCCCAGCCACTGCAACAGAACAAAACACATAGAACGCATAACTGCCCTTGGTTTTATTATAAAAATCACGCACCATTGCGATTGGGCTAAACTTTCCCTGTTTATTTTTGAATTCGATTTTTGTTTTCAAAACCTTTTTAATCCAAAACGCCCCCAGCACAACCGCCGATCCCATCAGCCACATTTTGAAACTAAAAAAACGATCCAGCCATCCCCAAAATCCACAATCAAATTCCCGCATAAACAGATACAACGTCCGATCATACCACATCACCCCCAGCACGACCAACCCCAGTGTCACAATTGCCCCAACACCAATTTTTTTCCATTTAACCTGATTATTTTTTGTTAAAAACATATCTACACCCCTGTTACAAGAATTATTCTGCGATTAACTTGTTATATAATCTTTTATCCGTCAGGATTTTAACCGCCACCGCCGCAGACACCGCATCTTCATCCGCGCCACTGGTAATAACCGGACATCCGCGACGAATATCAGCGGGACTAACCGCACTGTCACGGTTAAAGTCCTGGGCATTAAAATCATTATTAATAACATTCAAGAAAAATGCATTTTGCTGTTGCGATGACCGAATATTAGACAGACAAACAATCGGGAAAATTCCGCGCCCATCAATCGCACGTCCCTGCCCAGTCTTGATAGATTTATTTAACAATTCCAACGCCCCACCATTATCCAAATCAATCCGTGTTGCAATTCGTGCGCTGCCTGCGGTTGGTGTCCCGACCAACACACCGCGCGCGTTTTCATAAAAGGCGGCGACCAACGCCTCGGCGGTTCCGCGCGTTTGATCTGACATTAACACGACGACTGGCGCATCCGTCATCGCGCCTGCACCGGGGACAACCTCTACTTCATCCCGTGCGGTTTCAACAATCCGCATAACAGGTTCGCGCCCCACAAACAAACCACCCAGTTTTGCCGCGGCACGTTCATCATCACCTGTTGCCGCCCGCAGGTCCATAATAATCCCTGAAACATCACTGTATCGGGCCAATGCTTCGTTTACGACGGCAACTGCCCCATCAGATATTTCGTGCACAATTATTTCCAAAATACCACCTGTTTCTGGATTTGGGCGATGAACAACATCTGCATCTGCCAAGACAATTGTTGCGCGACGCAACACAACATCTTTGTTTCCCGATGGGGTTAATAATTTAATCTTGGCCGTACCAGAATTAAACCCAGACATAACCGCCGCTAATTCTGCATCAGACATATCAGCAACCGCCCGCCCATTGATTTGCGCAATTAAATCACCCGCCCGAATTCCTGCGGTATCGGCCGGTGCCCCTTTATAAATCGCACTAACACGGAAATTTCCACGCGCATCACGCGCACCTTCCAGTCCAACACTGGTCAAGATACGACTATCTTCTTTTACCTCGGCCGCGCGCGAAAAGATATAACGACCATTTTCATCCACGCCCCGCATCAGGCTATCAACGACCAATTTATACATTTCGCTTTCACTGGCGTTATGCAGCACCGGGTCATTGGCACGCATTTTCAAAATCAGTGCCGTTGTAATTTCACCAAACCCGTTCCAGTCCTTGGCATCTGGTCGCGGATAATTTGCGATAATCGCATCTTTCCAAACCAAGACCACCCGTTCATCCGTCGCTGCAATATGCGCCGACGGGTGCAGTGTTTCCAAACTTTCAATTGCGACATTGATATTTTTACCGCCCCACTTAACCCCATCTAATTTTTCATAGATATCGGCAAATGTTTCAGACACATCAAACACATTCAACCCGTCTTGCACAGGTTCATCTTCAAAGAACAAACTATCTGCATGACACGGCACCACCCCCAGGACAAGTGTCATATAAACCAAGAACTTTTTTATTCCCATTTTTAATCCTCTCCCTGATTATGATGCCGTTCAATATTATTTATCTGAATCGCGCAAATTAAAGTGGTACAGCATAATATTAGAAATATACATACTGGTAAATGTTCCCATAATTACGCTGAATCCCATTGCGTACGCAAATTCGCGCAAGATTTGCCCACCAAATATCGACAAACCAATCATCGCCAACAGTGTTGAAACACTGGTCAGCATTGTACGACGCAACATTTCATTCACCGACAAATCAATCAACTGGTCCATTGGCATTTTGTGATATTTGCGCACATTTTCATCGATTCGGTCATAGTTAACGATTTTATCGTTAATTGAATACCCAATCCCGGTCAGGATAACCGCAATCGCCGTCTGATTAAATTCCAGCCCTGTGATTGAAAAGAACCCGAACATCAAAACAAAGTCCAATCCCAACGAACAGAATGCCCCAACGGCATATCCGCCCTTGTATCGAATCCAGACATAAATCGCCATCATAATAAACGCGAACAAGATTGCCAAAATACCGCCGCGAACTAATTCGCCACCAATCTTTGGCCCAACGATTTGCACCTGTTCATATTGAACATTGTCGCCCAAGATATTTTTAATCTCGGTCACGCGTTCATTCTGTTGTGCATCTGTTGACCCCTTGGGCAAACCGACACGAATCAGAATCGCCTTGCCGTCAACTTCTTGCAATTCAGGATTAAATTCATCCAACGACGAACGCATATTTTCGATACCATAACCTTCGACGATTGGCTGCACTTCCATTGCGATACCGCCTGAAAAGTCAATACCATAATTCAACCCACGCACCAGCAACGACACCATCGACATCAGGATTAAAAACCCAGAAACGAAGTACGATACCTTACGATATTTCATAATTTGCAATTTCATAATACTTCCCCTTTGCGCTTACTTTTTACCACCGACAAAGCCGATTTTTTTATTCTTGCCATTCATGTACCAGTCAACCAAGACCTTGGTCAAACATACACATGTAAACAATGTGGTCAAGATACCGATTGACAGCGTCACCGCAAAGCCACGAATTGGCCCTGCACCAAACTGGAACAATACCAATCCACAAATCAGTGTCGTCAGGTTTCCGTCCAAAATCGCCTTCATCGCGCGTTCAAACCCTAAATTCGTTGCACGCAACGACGGTATTCCCGCCCTGATTTCATCGCGTATGCGTTCAAACGGCAACACATTTGCGTCCACCGCCATCCCCAGTGTCAACACAATACCCGCAATCCCCGGCAGTGTCAGTGTCGCACCGAACAGCGCAGTAAATCCAACAATCATTCCCAAATTCACCATCAACGATATCATCGCGATTACACCGAACCCACGATACACCATCAACAAGAATATGAATATAAAGATAACCCCAGCAACAGCACCAATTTTACCACCGGCAATCGTATCGGCCCCCAGTCCCGCGCCAACAACGCGTTCTTCGATAACCTGTAATGGAGCTGGCAACGCACCACTGCGCAACAGCACTGCCAAGTCTTTGGCGCCCTGTAATGTAAAGCCACCTGAAATCTGACCACGGCCACCTGGAATTGGTTCACGAATTGTTGGTGCAGACAAAACCTTGCCGTCCAAGACAATCGCAAAACGTTCATTAACATGTTCTGTGGTCAACTTTGCAAAACGACGCGCGCCCGATGCATCAAAGACCGTTGATACAACCGGCATATTATGCTGGTCAAAATCAGCCTGGGAATCCTTTAACGATTCACCCGACACTTCCACACGTGAATACACAGGAATCTTTTGATCTGGCATATCCATATACGGCATCAATTCTGTACCATTTGGCATACGACCCGATGCAATTTGTTCTGATGTCACATTTTCATTTACCAAATGAAATGTCATTTTTGCCGTCTGACCAATCAGTTCTTTGATACGTTCCGGATTATCAACCCCCGGCAATTGTACCAAGATATATTTCCCGCCCTGACTTTGGATTGATGGTTCCTTGGTCCCCAGTGCATCAATACGACGACGCACAATTTCGATACTGCGCGCCAATGCATCTTGAACCATTTCTGCCTTTTGCTTTTCTGAATAAGTCAGTTCGATTTTCTTGCCATCTGTTGTGATATCAACCGTATTTGCAAATGCGGCTTTTAAGCGTCCTTTGGCATCAGAAACTTGATTTTCATCACGCACAACCAACGACACAACACCATCAGCATTACGCAGATTTGAAAAACGAATAACACCCTTGTTGCGGTCAATCATATTACTGCGCACTTCGTCGTGTAATTGTGCTGTTTTTTCCTGCAACATTGTGCTGGTATCAACCTCTAACAACAACTGCGCCCCAGCGTTTAAGTCCAAAC
>JAZTWE010000006.1:0-47534 GCA_045635705.1 Candidatus Enterousia sp. | reverse complement strand
TTACATATATATAATTCGCAAGACAAGTTTTTAACGAGGTTTAATATGTAAACCTACTACCTGTCTAGGATATGCACTTTTGACTTAGTCAAAGTTTGGATATTCCAAATTCAACTGTCTGCACATCCCTTCTTGAATTTTGATGAGCTGCTTTTATTCACAATGTTTGCGTAGTTTATCAGGAACCCTATTCATACCGTTTGTCCCGTAAACCGCAGAATTTCAGGGGTTGAGTGTCTTTTTGTTTGTTGTCTCAACTTGAAAGCCCGCTTAGTATGCGCTCAAACTTCAAAAAAGTCAAGCGCTTTTTCAAAAATAATTTTCAAAAAATTTCAAAAACAGGAAAAAACCCCAGTTTTCCGCCATTTTTGCATTAAAAAATTTTTTATTTTTTATTTTTATATACCTAAAAAAATGATTCGGTTTTGAGATAAATTCTGTGCAAAACACGATTCGTATATTGCCACGAATCGTAAAAAAACGCTTAAAATCTGTATAGCAGCCCCAGTTTTACAACTGGATAGTATTTAAAGTCTGACAATTTACGGTTACCGTCATTCGTTGCACGCGCCACATCCGAATCGAGTTGCGGGATTGTCACCGGCGCCCAGTTGCCTGTTGTTTTATTATATATGTATAGTTGCTCGTGCGGGATATGTATCGTTATTTGTGCAGGACGATTCGTAAACACCACCCCCATATCTATAAACATTTTCAATCCACGATAGATACCAATATCAAACCCTGTGCCCAGATAAGGCCCGTGATAGCGCCAATCTATCTGAGTATTCCCACTGAAATTATTACCATTGTAATAGTAATGGTCGCCAGCCAGGTAAAAATAAAAACGCTGGGTTGGTGCGCCAACAACACTGCCACTGATTGCGGCCGCCATATTCATATTTCCCCAATAATAGCCACCGGATAATCGCCATACCCCCTGCAAAGGATACCAATCAAGCAAGACTGACGAATTCCACGCATCTATCTTGCCATCATGAATACGCACCCCATCACCAACATCAATGCCATCGCCCATAATCGCATCTGCCACAGAATCAACCGCAGACTTTACCGACCCCGTATTTGCAACATCCAGGCGCACCCCAAAATATCGCGCCCAACAACTGGTGCTGGCCGGATTATGGTACCCAACAGACGCATTTATCCCACTGGTCAGCGACACCCCAAGTCCAAACTGAGTTCCGTTCAACAAACCTGCGACAGACAACCCAGGCCACATAATCAACAAGGCAAAAATCGCAACAGTGTATTTCATAGAAAAAATAATACACCACATATAAAAACAGAACAACGGGCGTAAATTCCGCAAAAAAACAGCCACCTGCAGGTGGCTATTTTTTAGAAACGATACATAAATCCAAGCTTTACCATAGGATAAAACTTTAAATCATTTAAATCAGATTGCGCATCGGCCAAAACTTTTTCTTTAACCACTTCCAGTTCGGGCACGTCCGCCGCAACCCAGGTCGTACCATCAAACTGTTGCAGATTTGTTGTCGGAACATCCAACGACAATTCAGCAGATTTGTTTGTAAACACAACACCTGCATCGACATAAATCTTTAACCCTGCGAATAACCCAATATCAAAACCAGTTCCCAAATATGGGCCACGATACTTCCAATCTAAATCCGCGGTACCATGCACAGAATTGCCAGTGTATGCGTATTTCTGACCCGCCAATTCAAATTCATAGCGACCAGATGGCCCATCAAATGTTCCTGCGATGTTTGCAGACATATCCATATTACCAAATGCATAACCACCCGTTATACGCCAGCCGCCCAAGAACCATGTATTACCAAATGGATAAAAATCAACCAAAGCAGCAAAATGCTGGGCATCTATTTTTCCATCTGTAATTGTCAAACTATCACCAACATCAACACCATCGTCACCGATTACTGAATCAATGCCTTTATCTATCAACGACTTCACAGGCTTAGTCATGGCAAAATCAAAACGAACCCCAAATCTTTTTGCCCAAAAGGAGTCAAAATCTTTGTTTGCATAACCAACAAAACCATTCAACCCACCCGTAGCAGATACCCCCACACCTAGCTGAACACCATGCAGCAAACTGCTTGTTTCTGATGTTTTAACCTCAGGATATTCCTCGTTTGTATTTTGGGCAGCTTGCTCTGCAAGAGACAATTCCTGGTCCACCATTTCTGTTGCAAATGCAGGCATTGAAACAACAGCCAAAAATGCAAAAATTGATATTTTTTTCATCTTTATTCCTTTTGGTATTATGAATATATTCACAGTATAGCCAGCCATAGATAAAACCTCAACCAAAAAACAAGATTGAAAAACCTGTTTAAAACAATTCTTTTTTGTGATATAATTATAGGCATGAAAACCAAAATATTTATTTTTTCGTCACTGCTGTGTTTATGTGGCGCGATATCGGGTCACTGTTCTGATTGCACAGGGGCTGATTGTGAACTGTCACAGATTGTATATGACGGGTTTGAAACATACGAAAATTTTGAAACGCCATCTGGCGAATCAAGAATTCATATCGTTGCAAAGCCAACACCACCTGTTGTTGAAACAGGTTGGTTGGATAACGAACCTGAATTTGAATACATTCCAACGACACAAATTCCCATGCGCACAGTTAGCGCAAAAATGCTGTCTATAAAGCCAGTACCAGAAGACACGCGCCCCGCACTGTGGGACGGCGTGCATGGCGAATACAGCGGCCCAACCGCCGACAAAACGGTTGACTGGCGCGATGGCGTGCCAATTTGGGATGATTCAATTGCCAGCTATAAATACAAAGATTTTAGCGATTGGTTCTTGGCCGACACACTAGAAATTTATCTGCGTGATGCAGGCGAACCTGATCCAATGCAGTTATATCAACAAAATATGGCCGATGCGGCTGCAACGCGCGCACGCGTCGAGGAATTGTTGGCACCACAAAAACCGGCCGACAACCTGTGGTTCGAAAGTGCACCACGCAAGGAATATGTCGCCCAGGACATGACCGTCATCGTACAGGAAACATTTGGCAACGATGATGGCTGCCCATTTGAATCAGAAACAGAATGTGAAATTTGGCGACGCAAACCAATCGTTCGTGAAACAGTTTCGCCACGCAGTCCAAAATTACGCGACACAAAAATTAGTGACTTTGTTGCCGCAGCAAACTGTAACAAACATATTACTGCGAACGAAGAAGTTTCTGCACCACTGCTGGACAGATATAAAATGCTGATGCGCAGCGCCCAGGCATGTTGCACAGACGGTATGGCACACGCATTAAAGCAAGCCGGGGCCAGCGATGGACTGGTGTACAAATTCTTGTCAGACGATGCGAATTTCTATGGCTTTGGGTCGCGTTGCCTGATGATGACCGATTATGACCTGGACAGCCAATATCCAAACACCGCAACATCTGTGGTGGCGGCTGATGTTCGCAACGGATGCCTGTGTCGTGGCCGCCAGTGGTTTACAGCAATGCTGGCACCGTTCCAACAGGTTTACAATGCATTGCCAGAATTTAAAGACACACAATTTAATTATACATACAAGGACGGCCTGCAGCGCGAGATTACAGTATCAATAAACAACGATGTACAAAATGTCTTGCGACAATTGGCACAGTGTCCATAAAAAATCCCCCAAACGGGGGATTTTTTACTGCATTGCACACGGTTCTATGTATTCGTATGTCCCACTGGTATCAGTGTACGATACGCCCACCGGTGCGTACATATAACATGTATCTGCTATGAACAAGCCCAAACAAGATTCTGCTGGCCCCATATCGATTGTCCCAACAGGACAAGAATCAGAAACCAAACTTACATATGGGGCATCTAATAAAACACGTCCAGGCGGACATTCTGTGCCTGGTTCAACCGCCATGGCAGACAATGTTATAAAACAAAACATCAACCTTTTCATAATCCCCCCCTATAAATTTGAAAATAACTTTTGACGAAAAGACCTGTCATACCCAGCCGAATTGGCACATCGTGCTGCACACTCACTAAACATTTCGTTACTTGGATCTGTTGGGTGCTCTAGCAAGTTAGAGACTGCAAGATACACCCAAGCAGAAACAGCGGGATATATCATCCTGCACCAGCAGTATTTATTCTTCACAAAAATATTACTACTTTTGTCGGTGGTCAATTCTTCTGTTATTCCACCACTGCTGCTGGGACTCATGTCACTTGTCACAGCAATTCCACGAACAACAGTTGCATTTTCAAATGTCACAGACCAATCATAACCATTGGTCACATGGGAATACATTGGCCCATCTGCAGAAACAACAACCGAGGAACCGGCATCCAATGCCACGCATTTTTGTACGGCGGTGGCGGGTGCGGTTAGCAATGCGCATAGCGCGGTTAATGTTAAAAGTTTTTTCATTTGTTATTCTCCTTTCTTTTGTTTTATTCGCGAAAAACAAAAACCACGCGCATACACGAGTGGTCAGGAGGTTAGTAACAATCATGTGAATTGTGTGCTTATTCGATATATTCGCAACCCTCCTGACAATATGTTCAGGAGTTTTCATTATCAAAATACCCAACCAATGGCATAACAAGACACAGGTTTGTATTCCGATACACATGTCGGGTTACTACACCCCATTATGGCAATTCACCATAACACAGCTATTATAACGGATTGTTTTTCAATGTTCAATGCTTTGATAAATAAAAGTTTAGTTAAGTATTTATAAACAGAATTTTTGCAAAAAATTCTGTCATCCCGTGGCTTGACCACGGGACCCAGGTCATAAAAACATTATTATTTGTGCGCACTTTGTGCGCATAACCTAGATTACGGGGTCAAGCCCCGGAATGACAATAGTTATTAAGTTCCTAGATTATAAATACTTATCTAAACTTTTATTTATCGCAGTAAAAATCCCCCGGATGGGGGATTTTTTTATTCCATGCTGGTGCTGATTATATCGCCATAGGTTCCAACCTCGTCCGCGCCAATATAGCAACGGATTTTTGAACCAACATTGTCCATAAATTCTTTTATGGCTTCTTGTTCGGCTTTGTCCAGTTGGGCATTCAACGCAGCCTTGGTTACTGTATAACCCAATGCGCCACCCGCAATCGATGTCACAGCCGCACCAATCCCAGCCGCCGCACCAGTGCTAAGCCCCTTCTTTTCTTCTTCGTCTGCACTTTGGTTGTCTGCCAACGCCTTGCATTCTGGCACCAATTTATTAATTTCTGTCTTTGCCTTTTCCAGTGCCTTTGACTTAACCAATGAATCAGAATGATTATCTTTATCGGCACCTGTGCCACCAATTTTGCATCCTGTCAGTTCAGCACCACAAACTTCCTTGGCTTGCGCGTCTGTAAAACTATCCTTTGTTGAATATTCTACAAACTTTCTTGCTGTTGCCATGGCCACAGAATCTGCACCTTCATTTGCAGTTCTCATGTTATTCAACATTGTTCTTGCAATCACATCACTGTCACCAATATTGTAGTTATCGGCATATTGTTGACAATTTTCTGCAGTCCAGTTCGATGTTTTTTTGACATCATCTGCTTTCTTACCCATCAATCCACCAAAGACTTCGCCCTTTTGGATGCCGGCACCCAGGTATGCACCACCCAGGCCACCACCCAGCGCACCAACAGCAGTCATCCACCATTCCAGGTTCTTTGGCTGACCCGCCTGGGCCGCATCACGGGCATCCGCACCCGCAGCCTGGGCCAATTCTTGCAGTTTATCATTTGGAATCCATGAACCACATGTGAACGCGTCACCCGCTGCAAAGTATGCCGTTGACCAATCTGTACCCTTGACCATTGCATCCTGGATGTATGTATCATCAGACTGTAATGTCACGCGTACACGACAGAACGAACCATACAAATCATTGCTGGCCGCGAACTGTGATGGTTTTAACCCAGCAGTGGCATAGTTGTTTGGAACCTTGTTAGATTTCAACTTGGCCCACATAAATGTTGAACCAGTATCGCCACTGCCCAAAATACCGCCGTTGTTTGATGACAAGCACATATTTTGCTGCTTGGTCAATTTTGCGTTATATTTCGCCTGGGCTTCTTTTTCAATGTCATAGACCAAGTCTTTGAACAATGAACTGGCCGCCTGGGATTCAACATAGGTTGAATAACCAATCACAACAGGTGTGTCATATACATTACCCGCGGCATCAACACTGTAACAGATACCCTGAGCCCCGGTCTTGCTGGTGCACAGGCTGTTACCATTTTCGTCGGTTGCCTGGATTGCATCTTCACCCTTTATCGCAGTTGCAGAACCGGCATCAATCCAACCTTCGCGTGCGGATGTTGCATCGCCCCAGCCATTTGTTGTGCCATCTGCCTGGGTATAACGGGCGCGTTCAATTGCCAAGTGTTCTTCGCATACCGATGCATTTTTAACAGTATCCAAACACAAGCCCAATACAATTGTGTAATCCAATACACCGCCAACCTTGTTCATTGATTTATCAAAGGTCGCTTCGCCAGTATTGGTTAATGAAGAATAGATATCTGTACGGTTGCGATAGCAATTTACATAGTCCGCACCACACATTGACTTTACGCAACTGGTCGCAACAGACTGACACTGACGCTTCATCTGGGCAATCGCCGCATCATTATAACTGGTTGACAATGATGAATTCAATGCAGCAACCGCGCCAATTGGGTCAGAACTAACCGTTGAATCATATTCGGGGAACAGTGTGCTGAATGCACCGCCGTCTGTGAATGAATATGAATATGCCTGGTTATCAACCGCAGCCTTGGCATACAAACAGTTTGGATCTGTATTTACAACAGATTCACACGCTGTTTTAATATCACCATAGGAACTGGCCCCGTTGATTGTGTTTTGACCATTGGCACTGAACACCAATGAATAACACGCCGCGCCAGAACCACCACCACAAGAACGCATTGCACACGATTTAATTGTATCAACACATTTACCCTTGGCCTTGGCGTCAAAATCTTCCATCAGGTCCTGAATCTTAGAATCGACATATTGTTTGCGCTGATCCAGGGCGGCACTGAACACTTCTTCTTGCATTTCGACATCTTGCAAATCTTTCTTGGACGGTGTGCTTTCCATAAATGTCATATAGCAATATTTGTTCGCACCGATTGTATCCTGGCACGATGTGCGCAGATATTTGTTAACATCACTTTTGCTTAACGCATCAGTCGCAGACGATTGACCCGCAGATGTTTCACCAGCAACCTGGTTCGCAGCCGTCAGTTTTGACAGGGTTGTCCCCTCGATACATCTGAATGGATTGGCCGTGCATGCACCCAAGAAGCATTGATCAATAACCTTGTAGCATGTTGATACCGCGTTAACCGCCGCCAATTGCGCACCATCATCAATCATTGTGCGGATGCGACCATTGCCAATTGATGCACTGGATGGCGTCCATGACGACTGACCAAACAATTCTTTGACCCCATCAGCCGCGCAACGCGCCAATGTTGAATCACAGAATATTGCCTGCTTTTTAAATTCACGATCGCTGGTACACAGTTCAAAATCTTCGCCACAAACACTGTCTTTCTTTAAGCAAGACGAATAACGTTTTACACAGGTGGATGTATCATAGCGATTTGTAATCGCAGCCGCAGTAATACGCTGGCCCAAAACAGAACCATCAGTTGGGTATGTATAACGGGTCACTTCGCCATCATTATTTTTATTCGCAACGGTGCTAAGCGCGGAAATCGTACTGGTTCCAAACAAGCTGGATACACCCGCGCTGCTGCACTGGGCCAAAGTACTGATACATTTTGGCATTTGGCCATGGAACAGTACATTTGTTGTACATTCTTCGAAATCACTGCCACAGGCGTCGTCCGCCGTAATACATTCAGTATAGGCATCAATACATTCAATATTGTCCAGCAACGCAGACGAAGTCGTCGTTGTTGTCGTCGTGGACGAACCAGTGTGTATCGTCATCGTCGGCATACGACGCGCAGCCGTCATCGACACACTGGCACGCGGCGTCGCAGCATAAGCCGCTGGAATTACGCTAAATAATGCCACTAAACTGATAGTATTTTTCAGAAAAGACATCCCCTTTACTCCATATTTTTTACTTTATTATAACACAAAGGCGCGGTTTTGAAAAGGGAAAAGATACAACAAAAAAATCCGCAGACGCGGATTTTGTTACAGTTTGGTTATAAAATCCGGGAACGCGGATTCTTCTTCGTCCGCACTGTCACCATTGTCTGTGGTTTCGGCGACTGCTGCCTCTGCTGCGGCTTTTTCCTTGGGGTCGCGGGTTGAATCTATCTTGCCCTGTTCGGCATTTACCATACGACCATAGTGTTCCGCCGTCTGCAACAGGCGTTCGCGTTCAATTTCATCGGGCGTTTGACGTGCCTGGTCAATGTATTGTTTTCTTTTTTGACGCCATTTATGACAGCGTTGAATCATCTGGCCAACAGAGGATTGATTTTTTTTATTTTGCATATCGTTTCTTTCATACAGGAATTTACGGTGACAATAATTTTTATTATTGCCGATTACTTCAACAGTGCGAATGTTAAATCATCTGAAAACTGATTGCAATATATTTTTTTTGTTGCTATTCTCTTTTCTAAAGAGGAGGGAGGCTTTTTCATTGCGCCAACAAAACGGAAATTTTTTATTGCAAGCACTGTTGGCACTGACCCTGATTTTTGCCTTTATTCCGTTTATCGCAAACCGATTGGCCGGGCAAAACGCTGATGCACGCATGCACGCCACAACGCGCCAGGTGGAACTGGCACAAACGGCGGCACGCATCTTTATTCGCGAAAATACAAATAATATCGCGTTTGACACAACTGTGGTCGCAGGTGACGCATTCGCAGATATGCTGGAACCGTACGGATTACCGTTGGGGTTCGTGCCACGCACCGCACTGGGACAAGATATGTCGTTGGTGCTGCACAAAACGCCAATGGCGGTGTCGGCATATATTGAACTGAGTGGCGGCGACCTGTCCGGGATTGAACGCGCAGAGTTAGCACGCAGAATTGGATTCTATGCCACACAAACCGATGACACGATTCAAATCGGTATTGAATTGCAAGATATCTATTCTGATATTGTACGCAGAAACGAACCAAACTTAGACAACAGTGGATTCTTAATCGACCTGGATATGGGCGAAAATTCATTTCGTCGTGGTGGGAACCTGTTTGCACAACGGGGCGAATTTGAATCTGCGCAATTTGGGACATTGTCCGTAATGGGGACGGAATCCGGTCGCAAGACACGCAGCACCATTGAAAATATGACAGCCGAAAAAACAGTTTTCCAAAGCAAAACAGGGGAATCAGCACTGTCACTTACACGCGGGACATTGTTTGCAAATAATGCGAATTTCCGCACGGTTTCTAAATTTGGCGACACAGGAAATTTGGTTGCGAACAATGCGTCAGTCTATGACTTTTCAATGACAGCGGGACGTACCGGATTTACGGGCGGGGCAAAGTGGAATGTTCGCGGTAATGTCGTGACAGATAATATTAACCTGAGTGTTGAAAGACTGGATGTGTCGTCATACATAAATGCAACCCGCGGTCAAGATGTTTATGTGAATTATGACGACCTGGAAGTCAGCGCAAAAAGCGGGTTAGAGGTCGGATACCTATACACATCAAATATCACACTATACGACCAGACATCCAGTGGTCTGAACAGTGGCAAAACCGGCCAGGTTATTTTAGATATTCGCCCAGCGGGAACATCACTGTTGCCAGATGCGTATGTGACAACAATTAACAACGACGCATTCAAAATTATAAAAAATGTCACAGATGATTCTGGGGACACGATTGGATGCGGGGATATAATCAAAGAACTGGACGGTGTTTACAACAAAAATTCACTGTCACAATACATAATCTGTCAGTATGTTTACTGGCAACGGTTGGAACAAAGAATAAATATGAAACAATGTCTGATGGCGGGTGGCAGTGACTGTGTTAAAAAGTAAAATCTTTGCCGATGAAACACGTGGTGCAACAGTACTGGAAGTATTGTTGGCCATGGCGATTATCGCAATGGCGACACCGTTCGTCTATCGACAAATCGCACAAAGCAATCACACAATTCACGACATCGCAATGGCAAATAAAATTGTCGCACTGCGCGACGGTGTATTGAACTTTGTGCGAATGAATCAGGACAAATGGCCAGACATCGCGCAAATAAAACTGGACGAAGAAGAACTGGACACAATATCAGACACGCCGGTTGCTGGCTTTATTGATAAATATCAGGTCAATGGTGCAACAGTGACGGATGTATATCTGGCATTTGAATCCCAGGAATCAAAACTGCGCACATCTAAAATCGCGCAATACATTGGCGGCGATGCGGCGGTGGTTGGCGACGATGGTGTGGCGTACGGCAACACATGGGCGGTTGCTGCGCCTGATTTTTTACCGGGCGATTTGATTTATCGTATATCGCGTGATATTGCCGGGGTGGACACATCAAAATACCTGCATCGCGCAACATCAGGCGAAGATGATTTGAATGTTATGCAGCGCGATTTAGATATGGCAAACTATAATGTGTATAACATTGCCGGTACTATTGCAGATTCTGCCAGCGCACAAAACGCAACCGCAATGTTTGTTAATACCCCGGAACTGGCCGCGACAAATGTCTATTTTTCGGCCGGCGCAAATGTTAATGGCGAAGATGTGTTTATCGATGCGCTGCGCGTATCTGGTGACACAAATGGATTTCGAAACATTTATGCCGACAACCTGAACGGCAGTAATTATACCACCACAGGGCGCGTTATTGTTGACCGGGCAAATGTGCTGGGGACGGTTAATGTCGCAAAAGACATGGTGGTAAAATCAGACTATGCCAAAACAGTTAGTGGCTTTACAGGAATCAATACGAATTCTGTGCTGACACCGTTTATCACAACCGAAGAAATGATAATCTATAACAACTTTGGACTGACAGTGTCGGGCGAACTGTTGATGTCAACAACATCGCCAATTAAATTTGGCAGTTGGTCTTTTCCATCAACCAAGCCGCCACAGTTTTCAAAATTTACAATATCACGCGCAACTGTGCCGGCGGCACCAAACGCATCTGAATTTGACGACATTGTAAAATCAGGATGGCAATACACAGGAACAATACCAACAATACAATGATAAAAAAAGCAAAACGCATCTTGGCTGATAAAAACACACAACGCGGCAGTATGCTGGTGGAATTGCTGTTAAGTGTGGCGTTGGCCACAACAATAATTCCGTTTGTATTCAAATACCAACAAAATGCTGTACAGCGCGCAGAAAACATCCAGATAACAAAAAACATGGAACAAATCCAAATCGCGCTGGAACGATATATTGCTGCAAATCGCGACAATATGTTAAGCACCGTTGGAAAAAGTATCACGCGCGTTGAACTGCAACAGTTGGGGGAATTTGGACTGGCAGAATCCATTATTGATGGGGGCGATGAAAAATATCAACTGCGCGTACTGAAATCCAACGATGTAAATGGCCAGGCCACACTGCAAGGTGTAATTGTTATGTCAACCCAGGATATCACACCACTGCGCACACGCGAAATTGTGTCACTGTCAGATGGTTCGATGGGATTTATCGATAACAATCATGCGTACGGAACATTTGGCGCGTGGCATACAGATATGGTGGATTTAGGACTGAACATGACCGAAGGTATCGTGGAAACAACAAGCGTCAGTCGTGATAATGCACTGTACCTGTGGCGCGTGCCGTCGGATGATGCAGCAGATGCAACAATGATGTCGGCACTGAATTTAGGTGGGCACGATATTAAAAACGCAAAATTCTTGGATGCACGCGCACTGCAATTTGACGACACATTGTCCAGCCAAACAATTGCCGCAAATGATGTGATATTCCAAAACCGCACAACACTGGACAAAACATTTTATACAAAAAGCGCGACAGTTTCAGGGATGCTGTCATCAGACGCCAGAAATATGGAGGTTATTGGTGGAATAACACTGACTGATTTGGGAAAGTTTTCGGCGTTTACGGTTGAAAACCTGTGGACAACTAATCTGACCTTGGGGGGACTGGCCACGGAAACAGAAGATGACTTGGCACTGTTGAATATTAACCAATCACTGGATATGACATCGGGACGCATCAGCGCACTGTTCGTGACGGTTGGATTTACTGGTTCAATCACGCCACGCCTGGTCGTCAGTGAACGCATCGAAGATTCAACAAATCCTGAATACTTTTGGGATGTTTATGGGCGACAGGCAAACCTGTATGATGCATCGTTTGCAGAACTTAGTGCGCGGGCAACATTGGCCACGTATTATGAAGGCGATAACACAACATCGGCTGGACAAATATTTAGTGCGGTGTCTGCAAACAAAAACGCGACTGTCGCAGATTACCTGAACGCGATTAAGCAAATTGAAAACAGCGTTCGTATGAAATATCGCCAGTTGAATTTGCAATAATTTATGGTATAAGTAGAATCATGAAAATAAAATGCGAATTTTGTAAAACAGAATACAACCTGAATAACGCGCCAACAACACCGGTTAAATGCGCAATCTGTGGACATTCTTGGACGGTTGCAATGCCGTCACGGCGCAATACTTGGCTGACATTTTTTGCATCACTGTGCGCACTGTTGTCTGCGATTATATTTACGGTTGTGGTAATTGTGCATCATAATGTTAATAGCCCACAGGCACAGCCACTGGTCGCAGCAGTGACCGGGATTGAAACCACAACCGATGAAAATGGCAAAACACAACTGGTGGTCAGTGGTTCAATTACAAATCAATCGGCTGAAATTTATGGGGTGCCTGATTTAATAATTGTTTCGCATGGTGATGACGGACACGTTATCGCCCAACAGAAATTTATGCCGTCGGCAACACTGCTGGATTCCGGGGCAACCGTTAATTTCCGGCATACTTTATCTGTGCCGGTTGCGGGGGTAAAACGCGTCAGTGCAAAGTTATCCGGGCTGCAAGTAATGGGGGACGAAGAATGAAAAAGTTTATTGCGTTGATGTTATTCGTATGCACATCTGCAATGGCGGCGGACACACAGGTCGCGCCACGCGTTAGCATTTTTTCAACCAGCACAGATTGGGAAGCGGTGACAGGATTACAATTGTCTGAATACCGTGGCAGTTTTCGGTCTGATAAATCACTGGTTGGGCGCGGATTGGCGTTGTATTATTTAGATGGATTTCCATGCTATGGATTAGGCGACGGGGTCTATATTTGGATTGGACCAGACGGCAAGCAAAACCATCATATGCGCATTGCGTGTGTCGCCGCCCCGACAGAGATTAAATTTGCGTGGCAAAATATTGCGCGCGACGCAGATGAAAAAACAACAACCGGAATTTTAACATGCCCTGTAAAAAGCGATGGACGCGATTTAACAATTGATTTGTCTGATTGCGACAAGGGACCAGATTGGGACGAATATAAATAGGTTTGGTAAATGACAACTGTTCGTGAATTTATTGTTCCAGATGACACGGAATCTGTGCGGGTGGATAAATTTTTGTCGACACAGATGCCTGAATTTTCGCGCAGCGAAATTCAACGCTTTCAGGTTATGCGCAATGATGCACCGGTAAAGTTTTCAGAAAAAATTCGTCCCGGGGACAAGTTCGCAGTCACCGTGCCAGATGCCGTCACCGATGTTGCGACAGACAATATTTCAAATGACTTTGAATTAGATATTTTGTTCGAAGACGATGACATAATCGTTATAAACAAACCGCGCGGTGTTGTTATGTACCCGTCAGCCGGAAACAAGACAGGTACATTTGTACAAAATATCTTGGCGCATACAGGGCTGTCGATGCTGGGGGGCGCAACGCGTCCAGGGGTGGTGCACAGACTGGACAAAGATACCAGTGGCGTTATGGTATTTGCAAAATCAGATGCGGCATTTCGCGGATTGGTCAAAATGTTTTCAGAACACAATCTGACCCGGAAATATGTCACCTTTGTTTGGGGCATTCCAAACTGGGAGGGCGCAGATATCACTGGTAACATTGCCCGTTCGTCACGCAATCGTCAAAAAATGACAATGGTAAAATCAGGTGGCAAGCCCGCCCATACTCAGGTATCGGTTGTAAATGCATGGCCGCGCGCCGGCGTGTCACAATTTCGATGCAACCTGATGACGGGGCGTACACATCAAATTCGCGTACATTTATCGGCGCACGGCTTCCCGGTATTGTGCGATCCGCTATATGGCCGTGGGGCCGCGCGATTGGGGTCGGTGCGCGATCCATATCTGTTGGATTTTTTGCGCGAACACGATGGGCAAATGCTGCACGCAGAAGTATTGGAATTCACGCATCCAGTCACAGGCGCACAAATGAAATTCAAATCACGGTTGCCCGATGATATGCAAGAACTGAAAGCGATACTGGAAGATATGTAAAAATCCCCGCCACTGGGGATTTTATTTATTGAAATCTGATGTCAGTTTGCTATTCTAAGGCAAAAGGAAGTTTTAAGCATGGATACTAACTATACCGTTTTAGCACGCAAATATCGCAGCCAGGATTTCAAATCACTTATCGGCCAGGATGTTTTGGTAAAAACACTGACGACCGCGATTAACACTTCGCGTATTGCGCACGCCTATATTTTCACGGGCATTCGTGGTACTGGAAAAACCAGTACGGCCCGCATATTGGCCAAGGCGTTAAATTGCCTGTCGTCAGATAGGGCGACCGCAACACCATGCGGAACATGCGAAAACTGTCGTGCAATTGCCGCCGGTCAGCATATCGATGTTATGGAAATTGACGCAGCGTCACACACCGGCGTTGACAATATGCGCGATATATTGGATGCAGCGCAATACCGCCCAACAAACGGTCGGTACAAGGTATATATTATCGACGAAGTACACATGCTGTCGACCAGCGCATTTAACGCGCTGTTAAAGACACTGGAAGAACCACCAGCGCATGTTATATTTATCCTGGCAACTACAGAAATTCGCAAGGTACCGGTGACAATTCTGTCGCGTTGCCAGCGATTTGATTTGGTGCGCGTACCGGTTGAAACATTAAAAAAACACTTTGAATGGATTGCAGGCCAGGAACAAATTGAACTGTCCGACGGGGCGAATGAATTATTAGCCCGCGCCGCAGACGGATCAGTGCGTGACGGGTTATCACTGTTGGACCAGGCAATCGCACAAACCGGTGGCAAGGTTGACGAGGCCGCCGTCCTGGACATGCTGAAACGCGCAGACCGTGGGGTTGTTGTCGATTTTATGAAGACACTTTTGTCTGGTGATACCGCCGCGGCGTTGAACAAAGCCGATGAAATCTATAACAACGGGGCAGATTTATCAATGCTGCTGACCGATATGATGGAATGGACACACTGGGCAACCCGTATGCACCCAGCGCTGCGCGCGGGTGATGTGCTTAATTCACCATATACCGCCGATCAGCGCGCACAAATTCGCGATATAAATTCACGCGTGTCGGTAAATACCCTGTCCAGAATTTGGCAGGTTATGGTCGCATCTGTTTCAGAAATGCAGGCCGCAGGCAATCAAAAACAGTGCTTTGATATGCTGGTTATTCGTATGATGCATATCGCAGATATGCCGTCGGTACCAGAAATATTAAAACAGCAAGAATCCGAAAACCGTGTTCGTGATGTAAAAAATATCTTGGCCAGTCGCATGGCCGCAGACACCACCCAGGAACCAAAAGCCCAAGAAAAATCATGCACGATTGAATCAGGGGCAGACCTGGCACGTGCATTGCAAGAAAACAAGGAAATATTGTTGTTTTCGTATTACAGCAGCAATATCGAAATTGCCGAATTCGCTGATGGAAAAATCAAGTACTTTGACCGCAAGGGCGACATGGATTTTGCACATAAACTATCAACATTCTTGGCCGACAAAACAGGCCGGCAATGGATTTTGGAACGCATGATGGAAAGCATGCACAACCAAACCGTATCTGAACAAAAACAACAAGAACTGGCCGCGGACCCATTGGTCGCCAGCGCAATGAGCCTGTTTGAAAACGCAGAAATCGTAGGAGTAAAATAATGAAGGCAGAATCTGGACGTTCGTTAATCGAAGTTATTGGTGTGCTGGCGGTGACGGGACTGATGACTGTGGGTGCAATGGGCGCGTACAAAATCGTCCACAGCGGCCAGGAACGCAAAATCGCAGAAGCAACAATGGAACAGATTGCGCGCGACACAAAAACCTTGATGGAAATGCGCGGCGATTATACCGGGATATCGGTTGACTATTTAATCAAGGCAGGCGCGCTGGATTCTGATGCGGCACCATTAGGTGGCGCAGACTGGAATGTTGTTGCCAGCGCAGATGGAAAATCCTTTTCAATTAACCTGGTTGATTTAAGCGAAGGTGAATGTGACTATTTTGAAACCAGTGTACCAAAGTGGGCAAACGCCGTTCTGATTAACGGATATGAACTGGATGGAAACGATTATTGCTTTTCATCTGCGACAAACCAAATATCATTTATTGTTGAATAATGAAGTTATTTAATATTGTGTCTTTGATTGCTGTTGTCGGTACAATGTGGGCGTGCGCCCCATACAGCAGTCCGCAACGCAATACATGGTCACAATACCTGAATGGCGCCAGCTTTACAGATATGAATGAAATGTCGCGTATGGCAAAGCGGCCAGTATACCTGGGGGCGGGTGGAAAGTTGGTCGTTGATAACACGAACACATCTGCCGCGATGGAATACGGCGACAAATTAACAAACGATAATGCGGTTATACTGGATTATATGTCGCGATTGGAATTTGCACTGTATGATGCACTGCGCAAGCCGGGAATTTCCGTACAGCGCGCGGGCAGTGATGTTGTTATAATACTGGTGCGTGATGCAATTATGGAACTAAATGTCGCAGATATATCAGCCACGGGTGACGACACGCTGAATACAATCGCAAAATTATTACGCCAATATGATGCAACATTTATTGAAATTGCCGGATACACCGATGCAATGCGTGATGCAAATGCGGCGGCGGCACTGTCGCTGGATATGGCGCAACGCGTGGGCGTGTACTTGGCCCAGCATGGGGTAAATACCGCGCGCATGTTTATTGTTGGCCGTGGCGCAGCACGCCCAATCGCCGCCCAGGATGATATTGGTCGCCTGACCAATCGACGGGTTGAAATCAGATTGGCCCCAGCGCGATAGAAAAAGATAACTTTCCCTTTTCATTTTATATTTTTATTGTTATAGTCAACACATAACAAACATAAAAGGACGGAAAATGGTAAAAACAAATAATACAAATCCTGTACAGAACTATAAAAAAACTGGCATTATCGCGGCGATTGTTATCGTTGTGGCGGCGTTGGGTGTATGGGCGGTATCTGCACTGAATGGTAATAATGGCGCAACAGTTGCCGAAGCAATGGAAACAGTATCCACAGATGCAGCAAATGGTGCGAACCTGCGCATTGCTGTTATTCGTATGGATGCAATTCAAACAGATGCCAAGGCATTGGCTGATTTGCGCAAGCAAAAGGAAAAATACGAAGAAAAGTTGCGTGATGAACTGACCAAACAACAGAAAGATTTGGAAAAAGAAAAAGTTGAAATCGAAAAGTCACAAGATGTTTTATCACGCGAAGCACTGCAACGCCGTGTTGTTGACTATCAAAACAAGGTGACAAAATTGCAACGCGAACTGACAGAACGCGCACAAAGCATCGAAATGTCATATCAAAAGGCATTGGCTGATTTGCAGACAAAGCACTTGGATCCGATTATCGAAGGCACAATTGCAAAAAAGAATTTGTCGTTGGTAATTGACGGTCGTTTTGCACGCATGGGTGCAGATGCCGCAAACCTGGATATCACAAACGAAATTATTTCTGCGTTGGACAAAAAGGTTTCCAGCGTAAAAATGGATAAACCCCAGGGTTTCTAAGCCAAAAAACAATGACAAAATCCCGTCAAATGGCGGGATTTTTTTAATGCATAATCAGTTCGTATGATATAATATTGTGATGTAGCAGGGGTAAAAATGAAAAAATCACCAGAAACCATTATCGCACTGAAAAAAATCAACAAAAGTTTTCCACTGGAAATTGGCGGAAAGCAACAGGTGCTGTTTGATATTAACTTTACCGTTCAGGCGGGCGAATTTGTCGCAATTATGGGACCGTCGGGGTCGGGCAAATCAACATGCATGAATATTATTGGTGCACTGGATACCCCAACCAGTGGAACATACGAATTGTACGGTCGCGATATTACCGGTATGACAAATGACGAACTGGCCATTGTCAGAAATGAATTTATTGGGTTTGTTTTTCAACAGTTTAACCTGTTGCCAAAGCGCAGCGTACTGGACAATGTTATGTTGCCGTTGATGTATCGCGGGTTGCCAATGGACGAACGCATTTCGCGTGCACGCGAAATGCTGCGCCGTGTCGGACTGGAACAATTTGAAACATACCTGCCGACACAGTTGTCAGGGGGGATGAAGCAGCGCGTCGCGATTGCGCGCGCACTGGCCGGGGAACCGAAACTGATTTTGGCCGACGAACCAACAGGGGCACTGGACAGTAAAATGGGGAATGAAATATTAAAGTTCTTTAAAAAACTGAACCAGGAATTGGGCATAACAATTGTTATGATTACACACGAATTTGATATCGCAAAATACGCAAACAGACTCATTCATATTCGTGACGGCAAAATTAACTATGACGGAAAAATTCCAAAAGATGACCGCAATCTGTAATTGATAATTTCGGGGGGAAACAAATGACTTTTAATGACATTTTCAAGGAATCATGGTTGTCCATCAGCGGAAATAAAATCCGTTCATTCCTGACGGTGCTGGGGATTGTTATCGGCGTTATGGCGGTGGTGATTATGGTGGCGGTGGGCGAAACAGTACAATCTGAAATCACGGGACAGTTTTCGTCACTGGGGACAAATACAATTATGATTCGTGCGGGGGCCGCGCAACAGGCCGGCGTTCGTACAGGCAGTCGTCAGACACTGACCATTGATGACGCCGAATTTATTGCGCGTCTGCCTGATGTGGCGGCGATTTCACCCGTACAACAAGGGTCGGCCCAGGTGGTGTATGGCAATAAAAACTGGGCTACATCAATGATGGGGGTGTACCCGGGCTATGCCACGGTTCAAAATATCGAAATGGAACAAGGCACATTCTTTGAACAAAATGCCGTGCGCAACGCATCAACGCATGCGGTTATTGGCCCAGAAACCGCCCAGGAATTGGGACTGCCTGAAAATCCGGTGGGCGAAGTTATTCGTATTCAAAATGTACCTTTTGTTGTTATTGGTGTCACCAAGGCCAAGGGTGATTCTGCAATGGGCAGCCAGGACGACATGGTAATCATTCCTGTGACGACATTAAAAAAACGTCTGCAAGGCAGCCGCTTTCCAAACGCAGTACAAATGATTGCGCTGAAAATATTCCCAGATGCAGATAACAATATTGCAATTGAACAAATTACCGCACTGTTGCGACAGCGACACAGACTGCAAGACGATGCAGCAGACGACTTTCAAATTATGGATATGAAGCAAATCATGGAAACAATGGAAACCGTAACAGGGTATATGAAATTATTGCTGATTGCGATTGCGGCAGTGTCACTGTTGGTCGGTGCAATTGGGATTATGAATATGATGCTGGTATCGGTTGCAGAACGCACGCGCGAAATCGGTATACGCAAGGCGATTGGCGCACGCGAACGCCAGATTATTATTCAGTTCTTGTCTGAATCTGTATTTATTTCATTTATTGGTTCAATGATTGGACTGGTGATTGGTGTGGGTCTGTCCCAGGGGGTTGGTCGATTTGTACTGGGGTACAATGTGCCGTTTAGTATTTGGCCAGTTGTCCTGTCGGTGTCGGTAGCAGTTGTTGTTGGATTGGCATCGGGGGTAATGCCCGCATTAAAGGCCGCGAAACTGAACCCAATTGACAGTTTAAGATACGAATAAAAATCCCCCATTTGGGGGATTTTTTATCAGTTTTCAGATTTCAGAGTACAGAGTTCGAATGTGGAATAAATAATTACTTATATAAACAAAAGTTTGGTTGAGTATTTATAAACAGAATTTTTGCAAAAAAATTCTGTCATCCCGTGGCTTTTGTCTCGACGCAGCAAAGCGCAGACGGATGACCACGGGATGATATGCAAAGTGAGACATGGGTAAATATTATGTTTTTCGTGCTTGCCTAAAATTGCGCAAGGCGTTATAATCTGTGGTGTAGAAAGTAAAAAACAATGCCGAAAAAAATGGGACGATTTTCCGCGGCATAATTTTTTTTGAAAAAATCCCTGAAATCTGCATTTTTTATTCCCCCTTTTTATGCCGAAAATAATCGTCGGTTTGGGTGTGGCTATGCTGGGGACAGTACTGTTATCAACAGGTGCAATGGCGGCAGATGTAGAACCCGTAAATTGTCTAACATACGGTGCACAAAGCACACAACGCTGCCCATCAGGAAGCACAGGCGTTTCATATACAATTCGTGGATGCGCAAGTTGTAGTTCAACATATACACTCGGCACGACATACATAACAATCCCATGTAAAGATTCCAGCGGCAAGGCCTTATCAACAACCGTCCAGGGATGCCAGCTTAATGGTGGGATGCTCGATCCTGATATTGGGGACATCCCCGTCATAGGGGCGATTGAATGCAATGATGATGATGATTGTATTATTCCCATCTTGTTTGACCCTGTTGGGTATGATATGACGCTATCGGCGGTATGCCGTGAACCAGGAACATCAGATTCGTATTGTGAGGTACTGGTGGATGCAGAATGCGTAGCAAATCATTACGGAACCCCCAAATGCACATATAACGAAACCGACATGTCGGCTTCATGTTCCGGGTGCACATTGTGCCCGACGGGGAAACTGGCATCCGATGTGATAAATATCGACCAGGGCAGCAATTCTGTATATGATTGCTATCTGGTACAGTCGGACGCCAGTCGTACAGACAGCACGGGGACATTCATGTATGACGATGATTGCCATTATTCCGACAGTTGCATGGACTATAACAACGAAAGCGGTAATGTCATAGGTGTGTGTTCTACGACCGCCGGGGAATTGTATCAGGTCGACAGTAACATAAAAAACAATTCTAGCGCCCTTGATACATACTGTTGGTGTAATATCTCAAGTAAGCGTAAAAGCGTTATGGCTGCTGAGAGTTGCCCACGACAAAATTTATGTACAAAAATGTGCCAATCCCTAATTGCATCCAATGAAATTGTCCGTAATGCGATTGGGTGCAACTGATAAAAAACGCTTGGGATTAACCCAAGCGTTTTTTATTTATTAAATATCGTGATTATTTTTCAACGATGTCAACAACCTTGACCTTGAATACAACGGATTTACCCGCCAATCCGGCAACATACTGTTCAGGGAATGTGATATTTACATCGCGTTCTTCGCCCTTGACGGCGCCAATCAACTGTTCTTCGAACCCTGGGACGAACTGGCCACTGCCCAATGTTAATGGGAATCCTTCGGCGGTGCCACCTTCGAACTGAACACCATCCAGGAAGCCGGCAAAATTAATAACAACTGTGTCACCATTTTCGGCACCGTTATTACCACATGCCGCCAAAGCCAATGCACCAAACATACCCAAAACAGACATCATTTTTTTCATCCTTTATCCTTTTTGTTTAATTGTTATACACACAACGGAAACCGTATTCACGCATTGTTGCGCCCTCGGCTTCGATTCTATAATCAAAATATGGGGTTGGGCGCATAGCCTCAAACGAAGGTTGGTCGTATACCATAACGATACTGTCAGCATTGCGGCCACATACACGTTTCATTTCATAATCTGCAACCGCGGCCAAAATTGTACGCGCATCACCATCAACATCCATACCATCAGCATTCTGCATCATGCGCAGGCGCATTTCACGCATATCGGTATTGCCCAGCAAGATTTGCACACGAACCATTGTTCCCTTGTATTCTTGCCAGCGCGTTTCAACACGCGATGTGTTCCAGCGATTATTGCTCTGTTCGATTTCAGCCGCTGTTTTCGGCTTGTATGAATCGATGTTTGCGTATTGGTTGTCAGCCTGCATAAAATCACTGGTGCGTTCGTTATACAATGGCGCATCGGCACCACCCTGGGCAAAATCGCGCGTGTTGTATGGGGTATCAGATGACGATACACATCCCGCCAAGAACAATGCACCACACAGACAAAACAAAATAGATTTTTTCATAGCAATCTCTCTTTTTTTTGATTTTATCAAATAAACCTTTTTGATTCAAGGGTGGATTTATGGTAAAATTAAGGGGATGTCAAATGTTGTTCTGGAATCTTTGTTAAGACCATTGGAAGAATTCTATAAACCATCGTTTGTAGAAGAAATCGCAATTAACCATGCGGGCGAAGTGTGGATGCGCCTGCACGGGGCGCGCGTTCCGTGGGTTTCATATCAGTCAGAGGTTTTATCAAAACAATACCTGGTTGACCTGATTCATACGGTGGCAAATATTTATGAACGACCATTTGACCCAATTCATGGAATGCCTGTTGTGTATGCGACCCTGCCGGGCAATCACAGATTTACCGCAATCGCAGGTCCAAATGTTCAATACGACGAACACGATGTGACGGGTGGCGTCGCAATGAATATTCGTGGCGGAAATGCCGCAGAAATCGAACTGTCAGACTATGGATTGGCACGCGGACGACCACTGATGCGGGTAAAGCCACGCGAAAATGTGCGCCCGGACGACCCGTACGACCGACTGATGACCGCAATAAATGACGGCAGTCCTATTTTGATTAGTGGTGCAACCGCAACTGGGAAAACCACATTTTTGAATCACCTGTTGACACTGATTGATAAAAACAGCCGTGTTATCACGGTCGAAGACGCGCGCGAAATACGCGTTCCCCAGGCAAATCGTGTACACTTTGTTTTATCGCGCACCGAACAGACCAATGACTTTAATTACGCGCGCCTGTTGGATTTGGTTGTCAGAATGACACCTGATGTTATTATTGGCGGTGAAATTTCAACAGACAACGCATCTGTTCTGTGGGAAATGCTGGGGACGGGGCACGACCACTTTTATACAACAATTCACGCAGAATCAGCCGAGGCTGCATACGCCGCATTCGCAGATAGAATCCTGCATACCCAGCCGGCGTATAACCGCACAGAACTTATCGCGGAAATGAAAAAGAAAATCCGGGTCGTGCAACTGTCCCGTGACGGGGCACTGCGCGCCGTGACCGAGGTTGTATAACAACACAATCTTATTTATCAAATACAGAAAATAGTTCCCAATGATGACTGCCCACGAATTGATCCACAGGTGTCAATTCCGTTAATTTATATCCACCACGGGTCAGTATATCCATATCACGGGCAAAAGTCGCCGGATTACACGACACATAAATAATGCGACGAACAGTACTGTGAACCAATGTTTTGCACTGTGCCATTGCACCCGCACGCGGCGGATCCATAACAACACAATCGTATGTATTCAGCATCCCAACAGTCAGTGGATTTTTGAACAAATCCCGCTTTACACCCGCACCAACAATATCAAATCCATCAGCCGACAAGGCATAGGTAAAATTTCCCAGTCCACAAAACAAATCTGCAACACGGCGCGCGCCAGATGCACGGGACACAACCATATCACGCAACGCATCCGCCCCTGAAACCGTTGGCTGCAAAAATGCGCCACTGGGGTATTCCACGGACACATCACCAAAACTTATTATCGGTTGTTCAGACTGTTTAATAACTTTATCGTTCCACACAAATCTTATTACCGGTAATTTCAATACCGCATCACGAAATTCAGGCGGAAAATATGGAACAGAACTGGTGACATAAACATCAATGCCATTATCACACTGGGTGACCAGGCAACTGCCCGCGCCCGCCCATGGCAGTTGTGCCAAGTGTGGCAACACACTGTTTATTTCCGCGGATAAATTCGGACAATCCCGCACCGGTATAATATTCTTGGACCCACGTTCAAAAAAACCAAAATCATTGCCCGCAAAGCAAAAGTCAGCACGACGACGCAACCCCGGCGCAATCCAAACGGGCGCACCCAATTGCGGGATAGAGTTTAGTTCTGTGACCTTTTGTTCACGATAATTGGCGGCTGTAAAATCAAATTTACAACCGCCACATTTTCCAAAAAACGGACAAGATTTCATAATTTTCCCTATCAGAAATGCAGGCGGGCACCAACGCGAAACTGGTGCGCGGTTGGGTTTATATCAGGCATAACATCAGCCTGGGGGTCAAACATATAAAAATACTTGTACCCAAAATCCAGGGCAAAGATATCATTAAATTCAACCGACAGCCCCGCCAACGCCGCCAATACAGGCGTTATCTTTTTATCCAGTTTTACATCATCGGCGGCACGATTCCACGATAAACCAGCACCCAGTCCGACATACGGAACCAACATTTGGCTGCGGAATATGCGATACAGGTTATCAATGCGCGCATCAAATATTGCGTTTAACATTGCCATGTCACCAGTCAAAGAAAAGACATCATATTTTACATCGGTGTGGATATAGTTCGCTTCTAGTCTGAAAATATCATACAGGCGCAACCCGGCAACAACATCAAACCCAGAAGAATTTTTTCCACTGGCATGCATATCTTTGTCATTGGTGTAGTCCTGCCACAGGGAAAAGTTATAACTGCCCCCGATATAGAATCTTTTTAGACGGGCCAAAGCCTCGGCATCATAGCCGGTGGGGGTTATTGGATCGGGCATTTTAACCTGTTCCACGCGATAAGGTATCGCGGCATTCGCCGCCATCGGTAAAAAACACAACGCGAATAAGAATAATTTTGTCTTCATCTGTTTAACCCTTTATCAGAAATTCACACGAAATGTCGCCATCAGATTACTGATGTTGTCAACGCCACCCGCACGCGTATCCCAACCAAAACCATTGCCGATAATCATCTGGTACTGATAGGCAATATCAATGCCAATCAAATCAGTAAACATTACATTAAACCCAAGTGTCGCGCGTGGGGCCGCAATCAGCGCACCGTCGGCACCACCGGCACCTTCGAATTCATAAACACCAACGCCCGCACCCAATCCCATAAATGGAACAAATGTGCGACGACGGGTAATGTCACCAGTCTGGACATAACGACGGGCAAAGTCAAAATACAACATTCCGCCAATCGTTTTAGATGTCGCCTGCATGTCAGTCAGGTCAGAAAATGTAAATGTCGATGCCTGGAAATCAATTTCTGTACGAACATACGATGACAGATTCCACCCCAATCCGATTTGGGTACTATAACTGCCTGATGATTCATATTCAGCACCGTTGTATGCGGCCTTGGTCGTGGCAAAGCCCAAATTCAGGCCGCCACCCATGCGAACATACATTGTGGTCGGAATAAACATCTGAATTTCAGGCATATCAACCGCAGTCGCGATTTCATAAACCTCACGCCCCAGTTCGCCGGGTGCAACCTCTTCAACAACTGTTGTTCGCGCACTTATCAGGTCCAGACCCTGCATAATTTCAGACTGAAAGCGATTACTGTCATAGCCGGCATTGGCCGTGGCCGTCAGTAATAACGATGTAAAAAAAGCGAAACTATATATTTTCTTCATTTTGTGTGCCTATTATTATTGTAATAATTTTATCATAAATTGAAACTTGATTCCAGTCACATTTACGCGTACCATAATGGGTATGAAAAAACAAAATAATGACAAGAAAATTGCACTGGTGGCTGGGGCGTTGGACCTGCCGTTTTTTACGCGGGATGCGCTGGTGCGTGCGGGATGGGATGTGTTTGTTGTGGGGTTGAAAAACTTTGTAGACATGCGCCTGAACCCCGATATGGTAATTCGCCTGGGCGGTGCCGGGGCGGCGGTGCGCGCGGTGCGCAAACGCGGAATACACAAGGTCACATTTGTCGGCGCACTGGGGCATCCAAACCTGTCAGATATTCGCCCAGATTTATGGTCACTGGGGGTGTTAATTAGTATCTTAAAAAATCAACGGGGGTATGATTCAATGGCTGTTGCATTAAACAAGGCACTGGAAAAACGCGGATTTGAAATTGTCGCCGCCCAGGATATCGCACCTGAATTAACATTCGAGGTGGCCGGCATTCAGACAAAAACAAAACCAACCGCGGCGGACAAGAAAAATATTGACCGCGCCATAGAGGTTTCACACACAATCGGCGTGGCAGATATCGGGGCATCTGTTGTTGTCGACAAACAGGTCATCGCCGTAGAGGCCGCCGAAGGTACTGCAAAAATGCTGGAACGCGTGGTCGCGATGCGCAGTGCGCGCAAACGCAAAAGCGGTGTGTTCGCGAAAATGACAAAACCTGGCCAAGATTTACGCATTGATATTCCTGCGATTGGTGTTGATACCGTGAACGCGGTTGCCGCGGCAAACCTGCGCGGGATTGTCGTTAATACAAAAACATGCTTTATTGTAAATAAACCCGCTGTGATTAAACAGGCCGACAAATTGGGAATATTTATTATGGCATTGGACGAATAAAAAAACGCCCGTTGGGCGTTTTTATTTTGCCGGACACCATTTTGCTACAGGACACTTTTCGCATTTTGGGCGCAGTGCCGTGCACACATATCGGCCATGCAAAACCATTACATGATTTACAATCGGATGATATTTTTTTGGAATTTTCTTTAATAATTTTGCTTCGACCTTTTCAGGGGTATTGTCGATATCATCAACCCAGCCATATCGATGCGCATTGCGAAAAACATGTGTATCAACGCCAATATTTGGTGCACCCCATAAAACATTACAGACAACATTTGCAGTCTTTTGCCCAATGCCGGGCAATTTCATCAACGCGTCACGGTTATGATATTTGGCGGGAAATGTTTCGGTCATATTTTCAGCAACTAATTTTTCCGCCAATGCAATAATGTTTTTCGCCTTGTTATTAAAGAATGAAATAACGCGTATATGTTCACGCAGCCCATCAATTCCCAAATCCAGCATTTTTTGTGGTGTGGGGGCGATGCGAAATAGTTCGGGTGTGACTTCGTTCACTTTTTTGTCCGTCGCCTGGGCCGATAAGATAACCGCCACCGCAAAGTTAAATTCATTGGTGTGATACAGTTCCGACCGAATTGTCATATCAACAGTCGGCGGCACTAATTCAAAATATCTTTGCGGTGTCAGTTTCATTTATTTCTGTTTATCTTTATCACGATGAACAAATTGCAACAGGCGCGTTATCAATTCCATTTCTTCGGTTAAATAAATTTCATTCGGGCAATCTGCCGCACATGGGATATTTTCATGCAGTTTGCATTTACCACCCGGCGTTTGATGTGGACAGGCCCGGTCAATCTGTGTGCAATACAGATTGTTTGGATATGTCTGCATTGGCTGGGTCGTTGTTGTGATAATGCGTGGCGTGCCACTGCGAATATTATACAGGTACTTAATCAAGAATCCGCTTTCCGGGTTTTCAACCACAACAGAATCAGGGCAACGTTCCACGTCTGGGATGCGTTCGGTTAATTTACAACGACCATCGGGCAACTTTTCAGGACACTTTGTCCCGATATTGCCACAGTATAAGTATGGAAATTTCATGTTTTATCCTTTACTATCTTGTTTGCGGTTTCATCAAATCCAATAATTCCTGGTTCTGCTGCTTTACAATACGCAGGTTATCCAGTATCGCCCATTCAGCAAGCGTTAGTTCCATTTTATACGGACACTTGTCGGTCTTTTTACAAACGCCGCTATAGCGCATTAACGACGGACACCCATAGGGGTCTGAATGTTTTTCCGCATAAAAGAATTTCATACAATAGTTATCCATATTTTTAACCTTATGCTTTTTTTACAGATATGTTCAGGTTATATCCTTCGATTTCGGTCGAATATTCGCCGTCAGCCGGAACCATTTCAACAATCAACGCTTCGTGCATGATGCGTTTTTTGTGTTGGTCAATTGCGCTGACAATTGCAGGGTCGCCCGCGTACGACAAAACAATACGGTCGGATACATCCAGGCCGGCAGCCTTGCGCGTATCTTGGATAAAGCGCAGGGCATCGTTTGCCAGCCCTTCGGCGACCAAGTCCGCTGTAACATTTGTATCCAATACTACAACAGCGGTATTATCAGGTAATGCGGCACCTGTGATACCATCCTTTACAGTCAGGCGATTTTCAAATTCATCCGAATTTAATGTGTGACCCGCTGCGACCAATTTGTCACCAACCAAATCATAATCACCACGTTTAACCGCTGGGATAATTTCTTTTAGTGCACCACCCAAACGCGCCCCAATCCGTGGCGTAATCAGATAAATAAAAGAATCTGCAACATCATCAATATTTTCAACAAATTGGATATTTTTTACATTCAATTCGTCACGAATAATGTCGGCATATTCACTTAAATTCGCACCTGCAATTGTCATATCTGCCAATGGTAAACGATTGCGCAATTTGTACTGTTCGCGCAACTGTTTTCCAGTTGAAACAATTGACTGTACACGACGCATATCATCAACAATTTTTGCATCAAATTTTTGCGCAACAGGGAAATCTGTTAGATGCACGGATTCTGCCCCCGTTAAATTGCGATAAATGTATTCTGATACAAATGGTGCAAATGGAGCCAAAACACGACAAAATGTCGTCAGGACAGTGTATAATGTGTCGAACGCATCTTGTTCTTCGTCCCAAAAACGTGCGCGACCACGACGGATATACCAGTTATTCAAAATATCCAAGAACCGAACAAATTCTTTGATTGCAACATCCGGCTTATATTCATCCAGTGAATTTTTCACAACATCAATCAAGACATTTAATTCAGCCAAGATATATTTATCCAGCGCAGTTGTCGGGGTTGCCATTTCATGCGCAACAACACCACCCGCGTTCGCGTAAAGTGTAAAGAAGTGATACGCATTCCACAGTGGTGTTTGAATTGTTTTTGTTGATTCAATGAATACTTTTCCTTCTTTATCAACCGGAACTGGTTCTGCTTTCATAAAGTTTGACCCCAGCACAAACAGACGGATGGCATCTGCACCGTATTGTTCAATCTGTTGTTCTGGGTTAACAAAGTTCTTTAATGATTTCGAAAACTTTTTCTTGTTTTCATCAACAATCATACCATTTGCAGATACCGCCATAAATGCCGGCTTGTCAAATAGCGCTGTCGCCAAAACCATCAACGCATAGAACCAACCACGTGTTTGATCTTGTCCTTCGATAATATAATCAGCGGGGAAAGTTGCCTCAAACCGTTCTTTGTTTTCAAACGGATAATGCAACGATGCCCATGGCATAGAACCCGATTCAACCCAGCAATCCAGTACATCTGGGATACGTTTCCAACCGTCTTTTTCCAGTCTGTCCAATGTTGGACGATGTAAATCTTCGATTGTAACCCCAAAGAATTCTTCCAGTTCTGCGATTGACCCAAATACTTTGTATTCGCCGTCGCGTTCCCAAATTGGCAATGGCATCCCCCAGAAACGATTTCGTGAAATTGACCACGGACGCGCATTTTCAATCCATGAACGGAAACGTTCACCCGCACTTGTCCAATTAACTTTTGCGTTATTTGCAATCAATTTGTCTTTGACCTTTGGCACATCGATATACCAAGAGTCAGTCGCACGATAGATTAATTTTTCTTTGCTGCGGTCACCAAATGGATAACTGTGTTTGTATTGTTCTTTCTTAACCAAACGACCGTTTGTTTTTAACCAATCCAATATCGCCGGTGTTGCAGCAAATATATTCTGACCTGCAAAATCAGTTACCGTTTCATCAAAGTTCCCATAATTATCAACATTTAATAAAACCGGAAACTTTGGGTCAATATTCTTTGCTGCCCAGAAGTCGTCGGCACCATAGGCCGGTGCAATATGAACAATACCTGTACCGTCAGAATCAGATACATAATCCGCTGGGATAACCTGGAACAATAAATCAGACTGACCCGCATAGTATGGGAACAATGGCGTATAATGCATGCCTGCCAATTCAGCCCCGGTTATACGCCCTATTTCCGTTGCGTTTGCAAATTGTTTTTCATATGCCTTCAAGCGGCTTTCTGCAACAACATAAACCGCACCGTCATCATCCTGCATGCGCAGGTATATCATATTTGGATTTACCGCCAATGCAGAATTAGCCGGTAATGTCCATGGTGTTGTCGTCCACGCAATTACACGATCGCCATTTTCCAGTTCAAACCAAACCGTTACCGCATCATCAACAATTTCACGATAATCCTGGGACGCTTCGGAATTAGATACAACCGTTCCATTTACCCAGTCAAATGGATTGACACTGTAATCTTTGTACAATAACCCTTTTTCATACAAAGACTTTAATGTCCACAGCATGGATTCCATATAGTCTTTGTTCATTGTTTTATAACCATATCCATCGCCAATATCAACCCAACGACCCATACGCGAAATAAAGGCATTCCATTCATTTGTATATGTCATAACATCGCTGCGACACATATCACAAAATGCCGCAATACCATCATTTGCAACAATATCTTTGGCGGATTTGCCAACCTTTTTTTCAACGGAATTTTCCGCTGGCAAACCATGGCAATCCCAGCCCAGTTCACGTCTAACATGATGCCCAGACATTGTCTGGAAACGCGAAATCATATCTTTGACAACCGACACACCCAAATGTCCCCAGTGTGGCAAACCATTCGCAAATGGCGGACCATCAAAGAACGAGAATGGTCGTCCAGACTTTGTTTTATCCAACGATTTATGGAATGTATCATTTTCACGCCAGTATGCTAATAACTTGTGTTCTAGTTTTGGGAAATTAGCACGTGGGTCTGTTTTTGGATATGACATAGTTTAATACTCCGTCTTGTGTTTTATATTAAAAACGGGCGCGTATGCGCCCCAGCCACCGCCAAAGCGCGTGCGACCGTTATCTAATAATAATTATTGTTGCCTGTTTCATCGACACACAGATTACAATGAAAATCCCGAAATTGCAAGTACTATAAGGCAAATGAATTTATTTATAACAAGTATTGACAAATGTAATTATTGTATTATAATAATAGATGTAATAAATCATAAAACACAAGGAGTTTTAATATGAAAAACAATAACGCACGCGCGATTTTGCTGATCTTGAATGACGCACTGGTTCGCGCACCACGCGCAGATCGCGAATTTGCAAATTCAATTATTTCATTGGTTGATAATTCTGATTCAATTATCATCAACCCAAACAATAAAAACGAATTCTTGGTTAATGGTATTACAATCAAGGCAAATTACAAGGCCGACCAATACAGCAACCAAGACATTCCAACAGAAATCGTTGTCAAAACACCAAATGGCGATACAGGCATTATTCGCAAGCCATTTTTAATTGGTCGTGTTTTGTTCACACTGAAACAAAAAATAGACGCATTACAGAAACAAGAAGCGATGAAATCAGAAGTCTTGAAAAAGATTATGGAAACTGTCCAATATCAAAAATAAAAAACACCGCCCAAATGGGCGGTTTATTTGTGGTGCCGGTGGCAGGACTTGAACCTGCGGCCCCCTCATTACGAATGAGATGCTCTACCAGCTGAGCTACACCGGCGATGGCACAGACTGTAAAACATATTTGGGATAATTTCCAGTTGTTTTTTATCAGCACCCTAAATCGGTCAGCGAAACAGTTGGGGCATAGCCACTAGCCGAATGGCCCATTATCCTTTGAAGACAGGCCGACGTAGTGCACGCAGAAGAACAGGCCGCTGAATCAAAATGCTTGAAGCTTTTTCCTGTTTGCGGGATATTACACCAGCACACGGTTCCACCACTGGCCGCGGTCTGAATCCCCTGAATACCAGACGCTGTATTCTTATTACATACAGGGACAACATTATTACATTGTCCATAACTAAGATAACAGGAATTGGTTAGGCTGCCATACCCGTCACCCATCACAAATGTTCCTGCAGTATCCACAAATTCTGTCACATTTGGTTCGGCAATGACATAACATCCTGTAAGTGATGTCATTGCCACATACGGGGTTGTTGTTGGGTAATCATGATATCCCACGTTGCCTGTTTCTAGATTTTTAAATGCCAGGCGCAACGGGGGACACTTGGTACAACCACTGGCTGATGTTGAACCAGAATTACCAAAATAACCATAATCACACGCATATTGTGTTTCTGTCACGCATGTCCCCGACGAACAATATCGATAATCACGCGACACATATCCTGTGCTATGCGAATACCAATTCCCGGAAACACAATTCGAAGATGAACAGGTGCCTGAACTGCTGCCAGATGGCACACAATATTTTATTGTCGCACCAGAAACAGATGTGCACATAACTTCATTGCTGCCTGAGCTGACATCCGCATACAAAAACGGTCCAGAAATAGTTTGTAATTCATAGCCCGATACGCAACTGGAACAAGAATAGACTATCCCACTAGTACCGTAAAAAGCAGAACTTGTCGGAAAGTTATAATTTTGTGGCAAAATTTTATAATAGGTTCCAGCCGTACAACCTTTATACACCGTCGATATTGATGGGATTGCGCTAATCTGATATGGGGCCGCATCAGAGAAATAATCAACAACATAATACCCTTTGTTTGAATTTTGACTGCTGGTTGCGCATACGCCCGAATATACAGTTCCTGATTGCGCCGCCCCGATATTCAATACTGTCCCCAGCATAGCCACACCCAAACCGACGATTATTTTCGGCATAAAAAGGGGGAATAAAAAATGCAGATTTCAGGGATTTTTTCAAAAAAAATTATGCCGAAGAAAATCGTCCCATTTTTTTCGGCATTGTTTTTTACTTTCTACACCACAGATTATAACGCCTTGCGCAATTTTAGGCAATATGTTTTTATCGGTATATTGTTTAACTTTTTATCTTGCGCAAGACAACCATAATCCCCGCCGGGGTCATACCAGGGATACGCGATAAATCAGCGATATTTTCAGGGCGCGTTGCCGTTAATTTTTCAATTAACTCGTTCGTTAACCCGGGCAGACCACGATAGTCAAACCCATGTGGAATCTTCATATTTGCATCACGGCGATAGGCGGCAATTTCGCGTTCGTTGCGCGCGATATACCCCGCATAGAATTTATCATTTTCAGCAATGATTTTTTCTTTGCGCTTTAATTTTTCAGCATATTTTTCCGCGCTTATCAGGCCCAAATCAACGCCCATTTGTCCCAGTCGTGCAATCGCGTTATCGGCGCGCAACGACAAACGATATTCTGCGCGTGATGTAAACATACGATACGGTTCGTCAACCCCCAGTGTGGTTATATCGTCAATCAAAACACCAATCATCGCATTGGTTCGGTCAAGCACCAAGTATTCCAAACCACACGCAAATGCCACCGCGTTTGCACCGGCAACCAGCCCCTGGGCCGCGGCTTCTTCATAGCCAGATGTGCCGTTGATTTGCCCGGCAAAGAACAAATGTGGCAAATCTTTGCTTTGTAATTTATCGTTCAAGGCACGCGCATCAATGGCATCATATTCAATTGCATAGCCATATCGTACAATTTCGGCATTTTCCAGCCCCGGGATTGTGCGAATCCATTTGTCCTGGACATCAGAACCAAAACTGGTTGAAATACCATTAGGGTAAATCAGGTCGCTGTTATAGCCCTCAGGCTCCAAAAAAACATGATGCGACAAGTGATCGGGAAAACGCATAACCTTGTCTTCCAGGCTGGGACAATAGCGGGGACCTGTACCTTGAATATCACCATTGTACATTGGTGCGTTTGTTATATTGTCACGAATAACCTGGTGCGTGGTTTCAGTGGTGTGGGTGATATAACACACGGAATCATAATTATTATTTTCATCACCATCACTGAACCAATCGTGTGGCGTGTCACCGGGCTGTAATTCACAGACAGAAAAATCAATCGATGATTTTTTTATTCGTGCCGGCGTTCCTGTCTTTAAGCGCAACAAGTTAAATCCTGCACGCGCCAATACCCCAGATATATTTTTATCCGCCGCCTGGTATGTACCATCATCTTGCAAGCGTCCTGATGAAATCTTTTCTGTGCCGCGGGTTACCAAACCACCCAGGAAAGTCCCCGTGGTCAAAACAATCGATTTTGCAACATACAAATTGTTTATGGTTTTTGATTCAATATCTAAATCCAGTACAGGTTCGTATTTAATTTCCAAATTTTTATACTGACCCAAAATATCAACAATTGCTTTATGATATAAATCGCGGTCAATTTGGGCACGCAAGGCCTGGGTCGCGGCACCATGCGATGCGTTTAGTGTACGAAAATGAATACCAGACATATCCGCAGCACGGGGCATTACACCGCCCAAACTATCCATTTCTGCAACCATCTGTGATTTTCCGGGACCACCAATACTGGGGTTGCACGACAACGCCCCCAGGTCAGATTCTGCCTGGGTCAACAACAGTGTTTTTGCACCACGACGGGCAGATGCAGCCGCCGCTTCGACCCCTGCATGCCCACCACCAATAATAATCACATCATAGTTTTGCATTTTGTATCGTATAAATTTGCGCGACTGCGTCGCAACTCTATTTACCTGGATTCCGGCCTGCGCCGGAATGACACGCCACTGCGTTCGTGTTCCACTCATCCGTGGCTTAAAAATTGCTGCCGCAATTTTGATTCTAAAACGCAGGGCGTTTTAGAATCTGCCCATACCACCATTTACATGTAATGTTTGACCGTTGATGTATGACGCTTCGTCAGATGCCAAGAACACGCATGCATTTGCAATATCATCAGGTTCGCCAAAACGACCGGCCGGTATTTGTGCCAGGTACGACTTCTTTAATTCATCTGGTAAAACATCAGTCATTGGTGTTTTAATAAACCCCGGTGCAATTGCATTCGCGGTGATGCCGCGGGATGCAACCTCGGCCGCGATAGATTTTGTCATCGCAATCATTCCACCCTTGGATGCGGCATAGTTCGCCTGGCCGGGGCCACCAATCGCGCCAATGATTGATGCCATATTAATAATACGACCAAAACGATTCTTCATCATTGGCATAATGACCGCACGACACATCTTGAAACAAGAACGCAGGTTTGTATTAATTACTTCGTCAAACTGTTCATCAGACATACGCATCAACAATGTGTCGCGTGTGATACCCGCATTGTTAATCAAGATATCAATCTTGCCCGCACGTTCAATCGTATTCATAACCAATTCAACAGCACCACCATCGGCCGCCAAGTCACATGGTATCTTGATATATTCATCGCCAAATTCAGCATCCATCTTTGCCACATTGCGACCAGATACAACAACTGTCGCGCCCGCCTCTTTCATTTTGCGGGCAATTGCACCACCGATACCACCGGTTGCGCCAGTAATCAATGCTACTTTTCCTGATAAATCAAACATAATTATATCTCCAATTTCTTTGGGGTTATTTTATCTGTAATACGGGAACACAGGCCAGTCAGGACATTACCAGGTCCAACCTCTATCTGTTCTGTGATACCCAAATCAACCATATTCAATACACTTTCGCGCCAACGGACACCATGGGTCATTTGATAAACCAACGCTTCCTTGATTTCATTAACATCGGTTGTTGGTGCACATGTTTTATTCAAAATAATTGGTACGATTGGTGCCTTTAATTCAGTGGCATCCAGTGCCGCACGCATTGCGTCTGCCGCTGGCTGTTGCGCCCGACAATGAACCGGCACAGATAATGCCAATGGCATTGCACGTTTTGCACCGTTTGCCTTGGCCGTTTCCAAAACCCGTTCAACCGCAGACCGCAGACCAGATACAACAACCTGGCCGGGGGAATTATCATTGGCAACATCACAATCAGTACCGGCACAGATTTCACGCACCGTATCAATATCCATACCCAATATCACCGCTGTCAATCCATCGCCAACCGCAACCGCACTTTGCATTGCGTTGCCACGCACACGCAACAGCCGTGCCGCATCACCAACCGATAACGCACCCGCCGCACACAGCGCGGTATATTCACCCAAACTGTGTCCCGCCACATATTCAGGCAACGCTGCACCCGATGCGTACAACATTGCAATTGATGTTGCCATAATCGCGGGCTGAACATTTGCGGTCAATGTCAATTCGTCCGCCGGTCCATTAAAAATAATATCTGATAATTTTTCGCCCAGCGCAGAATCCACTTCGTCAAAAACAGCACGCGCAGACGCATTGTTTTCATAAAGTTCACGCCCCATACCAACGCTTTGTGCGCCCTGGCCTGGAAAAACAAAAATAGATGACATACTTTGCCTTTTGTTAAATTGTATTTGAATTATACTTTGCGAATACTGAATTCGCAACCGCAATAATTTTGACGATAAAAATCAGATTCACGGTTAATCTGTACACGCAAATTTTCGTCCCATTTAATTGGTAAATATTCAATGCCATCGCACACTGTTTGGGCAGCGACATCGACCTGAACCTGGTCTTTGTGACGGGAAACACCCAGTACGCTGGCAATTGCATTATACCCATTTTCACGGGCAAATTTTTCAGCACGACGAAAACGATATCCAAAGCAAAGACTGCACCGTGGGCCACGCTCAGGCGCGGATTCATGCCCGCGCACAGCATCGCGCCACGCATCGTGGTCGTATTCAAGAACCGCATATTTCACACCGATAGATTCACAGTATTTTATCTGTTCCGCCATGCGCTTTGTGTATTCAGATTCTGGGAAAATATTTGGGTTATAAAACAAAACAATAAAATCATCAACGCCGGCAATTGCACCATCGGCCAGTTGTTTAATTGCGCCCGCACTGCATGGCGCACAACAAGACAATAATACAACACGCAATTTATCGTTATTCATTTATTTCACAAAAACAGCACCCACAACCGCATCGCTGGACAGTTCAATGATATTTGCATCATCGTCACCAATCCCAAGTTCTGATGCGCCGCACATCATGCCGTATGATTCAATGCCTGCAACTGTGCGTTGGGCAATCGGCTTTTTCGCGCCCGGCAGCGCGCACCCCACAGGTGCCAACACGCCAATCATCCCAGCGCGTACATTTGGCGCCGCACAGACAATCTGTACCGGTTTGTCCGCACCATATTCCACAGATAACACATTCAAGTCATCGCGTGACGGGTGCTTTTGAACCGACACGATTTTTGCAATTGTTGGCTTTGGCGTATTATCGACTTTCTTTGGCGCATACTTTTCTGTCAAACGCGCAACCATTTCGTCATCAATACGATTGAACAGATTTTCTGGGACAACAAATTCTGCACCATCCTTTATACGATGTTCATATTTTTCAGGCCATGATAAATCGTGTGTTTGCGCGAATACATTTTGCATCTTTTCAGCAGCCGTTGGGATAAACGGTGCCGACACACGGGCATACAAATCAATCAATTGAAAACACTGATTCAATACCGCACCGGCCGCTGACATGTCACCATTTTTAACCAGTGACCATGGTTCATGAATTGTCATGTATTCATTGCCAATCGCATACAGACCACGCAATGCAGCAATGGCATTACGGAATTCACATGCATCCAGCGCAGCGGTCAATTCCGCCAACTTGTCATTGACTTTTGATTCCAGATCACAATCCCACGCGCCTGCCGCTGGTACATTCGCGCCAAAGTTTTTTGCGGTCAGTTTACATACGCGGCTAACAAAATTCCCCAGCATTCCGTTCAAGTCTTTGTTTACAATATCTGCGAAACGCGCGATTGTGAAATCTGTATCATCTGTTTCTGGGGCAGATGCAATAATTGCATAACGCCACATATCCGCAGGCGCATCGGCAATCGCATCGTTCAAGAATATCCCGTTGCCTGTTGATTTTGAAATCTTGGCCCCGTTATAGTTTAAGAAATTAAATGCCTTTAATGTATCAACTGTTTTCCAGTTGTCATTCATTGCCAATTCCTGGGCAGGGAAAAAGATTGAGTGAAACGATACATTATCCTTGCCCATAAACTGAGTATAATGAACATCGTCACCACCATGCCACCAGTCGGCCCAGTTGTCATTTGCCGCCTGGGAAATTGAAACATAGCCCCATGGTGCGTCAAACCAAACATAGAAAACCTTGTTTTCGTACCCTGGTTTGTTTACCGGGATTCCCCATTTCAAGTCACGGGTAATTGGACTGTCACGCAATCCTTCGTCCAGCCACTTGTTGGCGATTGCCAATGCGGTCTTGGGCCAGCCACGACGACTATCAATCCATGCACGCAATTTATCCTGCATTTCACTGGTCTTGAAATAAAGATGTTTTGTTTCACGCATTTCAACAGGTGAATCCTTTGTTATCGCACTGTGCGGGTTTATCAACTGTTCTGGTTCCAGGGTCGCGCCACATTTACCACACTCGTTCCCATACGCACCATCAAAACCACAACGCGGACAGGTTCCAATAACAAAACGATCAGCCAAGAACATTTCGTCCTTTATCGAATATGGTTGAACAGATGTTTTTTCAACCAACATGCCCTGGTCGTCCAGACGCTTAAACAATGACTGAATCAAATCATTGTGCTTTTGCGTATGCGTACGGCCATAAACATCAAATGACAAATTAAAGTTTTTCACCGCGTCAATATGCGCTGCGCGATATTTATCAACATATTCTTCAACCGGCATATTTTCTTTCATTGCACCAATTTCACTGGCCGTACCGTGTTCATCAGCACCACAGACATACAATACATCGCGACCACGTGCGCGACAAAAGCGTGCATAAACATCACTGGGCAGCAAACAACCAACCAAATGCCCAATATGCAGATTATAATTTACATATGGTAATGCCGATGTAATCAGATACTTTTTTGCCATTCTTTGTCCTTTGATTTTATCGCAAAAATTATAAATCATATTTTGCATAAATCAATATGATACTTGATTTTTATTCAGCGATTGGGCTATGCTGAATATCGCAAAAAGGAAAGGTTATGGATTCTGTGTATCAAAAAAATCAAACAACCCTGTATTTAATCAGCCAATTAATGTCATCTAAAAATATAGACAGTGTACAAAACAGAAAACTGATGCGACTGTTGTACCTGGTATATATTGAATACGCATATCGGTGTCGCCAGCATAGAATACTGCACACATCACCGATGGCACAATATCAATTCTATGCATGGCAATTGGGGCCCGTGGAAAAAGAAACATATGCAAATTGGGACAATATTCGGGCAATGTATGCAACTGGGAAAATTCCCTCATTCACAGAATGTGGTTTCCACCAAGATGAAATGCTATCCGTCCATGGGGCACTTGAATATGTGCGCAATAATTATGCAAACTGTGACTTGGATTACTTAATTAAGATGCTGACCGGCTGGGGAACCAAGTGGAAACAAACACCACTGGCAAACAAGATGTTGTTCCTGGGGGCGGATGATGTAAAAAAAGAAATCGATACAATACATTCGGCAAAATACAAATTAAAACAACGCCGCCGCTAAGACAAAAAACAATCGCCCCAAACGGGGCGATTTTGGTATGGTTTGAAGCATACCATTGATGACCAATTAACCCAAGTTATTCATCGTATGGATTATCGGCTTTTTCATATTCAATTACAACAGGCAAATGTTCCCATTTTAATGCCGTTGCAATGCCACGACGCAAATAACGCGTATATGATTCTGGGATATCAGATGCCCCACCGACATTGATTGTTATGCGCATTGGATGGCGGCCTGTTTGGCGCGCAAACTTAATTTTCATTGGGCGTTTCAGGCGCGACATTGGTGGCTGGCGTTCAGCGACCAGTTTTTCAACAATTCTGTTTATCAAACTGGTTGGTGCCTGGGCCGAAGAAATGTCCCACTGTTCATAGATGCGTTTGAACATATTTTGTACACCTGTGCCCTTTTCCGCAGAAATCGCCAATATCATTGGTTTAATAATTTGATGAAATGAATTTGAAAACTGATGCTTTAACTTTAACAGTTTTTCATCGCGAATTTCAGGCTCAACCAAATCCCACTTGTTCAAGGCAACACATAAAATCTTGCCCGCGTTGTATACACGCGCCGCAATCCCCAATGCCTGGTTTTCAATATTACGGGTCGCGTCAACCATCAATATAACAACATCAGATTTTTCAATCGCATCCAAGGACTTTAACGCCGACAATGTTTCAACATCATCGGTGACCCCTGCCTTGCGACGCAGGCCGGCCGTATCCATCAAAATAATATCACGGCCATAGAACTTGGTTGGGATTTTAACCGTATCGCGCGTTATGCCCGGGGCATCGCGAACGATTTGCTTTTGCTGGCCCAAAACACGATTTACGAATGTAGATTTGCCGACATTTGGCTGGCCCAAAACTGCAATCTTGATACGCGTATCATCACGCAATGTTGGTGCGGCTGGCATATCAGCCGTATCGCCCGCAATTTCGTCCAAAAATTCATAGATTTTATCAAAACCAGTTTTGTGTTCTGCCGATATTAGGGTCGGTTCACCAAAGCCCAATTTATAAAAATCATGAATATTAGTCAGTCGCTTGGCAGATTCTGTCTTGTTCACCAACAGCAACACAGGGGCGCGGGTCTTGCGACGAACCAGGCGGGCCCAGTCTAAATCTTCGTTAGTCAATCCAACACGGCCATCAACCACAAACAACACCGCATCCGCAGACATAATTGCATCAATCGCCATATTCGTTGAATCCAGTGCGATTCCATTCTTGGCATTTTCCAAGCCGGCGGTATCCAACAACTGATACGGGCGGTCACGAAATGTGCCACCAATAGTATCACGTGTGACACCCGGACGATCGTGCACCAGCGCATCGCGCGTCCCAGTCAGTGCATTAAATAATGTGGACTTACCCGTATTAGGACGCCCAGCAATTGTTATTTTTATCATCACTTTTTCCATTGATTTTTTGTAATTATAAAGCAAAAATATAAATAATCAAACCAGGGGTTGCAATTATGATAAAAAAATTTAAGAAAGCATTTCAGCATATTAAAAATGTTATTATTAACCCTAAACGCTTTTTTACAAAAATCGTCGCCGATGGCAATATGGAAGAATCAATGTTAAAGGCGTTTATTTATGGTCTGATTGGCGGAATATTGGTGTTGCTGATTCGTCTGATGGGTGGCGCAACAATAACAATTGGCGCAATATTCACGGCGATTATTATTGTGCCTGTGCTGGCGGTGACACTGCTGTTTGTTATGGGCGGGCTGATGATGCTGGTGTCCGAAATTACAGGTGGTGAACGCGACTGGGAAATCGCGGTCAAGGGATTGGCATCGATATTCTTTATGTATCCGGTAATACTGGTTGTGAATGCGTTGGCATTTAATTGCACTTCAATGTGGATTATCAGTATGTTGGTCGACGCGTATGTATTATTCTTGTTCTATAATATTTCGTTGTACTGTATGCGTGGAAAACGCGGCAGTGTGATACTGGTTATCGGAATATTGGCGTTATTTGTTTTAACCGTGTATGCCACAGATTACAGAATTGGATGGTTTATGCTGAAAAACACCAGCGCGACACTGGCGTGTTTATTATAAGAAAAAAGCCGGCAATTGCCGGTTTTTTTATATTGTATGTAATGGGTGATGCGTGTCGTTAATTACCATTATTAACTGATAGATTGTTGGTCGGTCCCGGCCAATAATAATACGATGATAGCCGGCTTCGTCGGTTGCCAGGGTATCGCACATATCAATAATTGCCAAGCCGCGTTTTATACGAATACTTTCTATTTCCTGACCAATGCGCATTTTTGCCCCCATGTTTTTGTTAAACAAAAAAACCACCGAATATAGGGTGGTTGGAGGTTAGAACTTTGCACGATAGTATGCTCAGCGACTATTCAATATATTCATCGCCCTCCAACCATTGGTTGGAGCAATTAACGTCTGCGCAGACGACTATCGCGCGAGAGTTCTAATCTCGCATAATAGGTTCCCTATTACAATCGGTATTATATCTTATCGCAAATATCATTTGCAATCTGATTTTTCTTTGTTATAATCAGTGGGCTTTTTCGGGTGGTTAGCTCAGTTGGTTAGAGCGTTACGTTGACATCGTAAAGGTCGTTGGTTCGAGTCCAATACCACCCACCATGAATAACAGCCCCGGGCGTGTCCCGGGGATTTTATTTATGGATTGTGGTGGTGGACGCAAGAACCAACAAGCGTTGGTTCGACAACCAGCAAAAGCGAGACGGCAGTATCGCGGTCGGCAAACGCCGATTTGCGCCCGTGCGGCCGCCAGGCCAGTCCAATACCACCCACCAGAGTTTAGAAAAACACCGGCAACTGCCGGTGTTTTTTATTCTTTTTTCAAGAATTCTTCCAACCAATGGTTATCAAAATTCAGTTGCTTTACATCCTTGTTCTTTAACAATTTCTGCTGCAACGGGATTGTTGTTTTTACACCCTCGATAACAAATTCGTCCAGCGCACGCGTCGCACGCATAATGCACGCCGGTCTGTTTTGGGCATGAACAATCAACTTTGCAATCATTGAATCATAGGTCGGTGGAATTGTATAGCCGGTATATACCGCACTGTCCACACGAACACCCAAACCACCCGATGGTGCATACAGCGAAATCGTCCCAGGGTTTGGAACAAATGTTTCAGAATCTTCGGCATTGATACGGAATTCAATCGCATGACCGTTCGGAATAACATTAGACTGGTTATATCCCAACTTTTCACCCGCCGCAACGCGAATCTGTTCACGGACCAGGTCAACACCATAAACCATTTCGGTGACGGGGTGTTCAACCTGTAATCTGGTATTCATTTCCAGGAAATAGAATTTGCCATCTTCGAACATAAATTCAAATGTACCCGCGTTGGTATAGCCCATCTTTTTTGCCGCGGTTTTGCAAATTTCAATCATGTCATCGCGCTGCTTTTGCGACAAGGCCGCCGCAGGGCATTCTTCCATAACTTTTTGATTACGACGCTGCAACGAACAATCGCGTTCACCAAAGATTACAACATTGCCATGCAGGTCGCCCAGCACCTGAAATTCAATGTGGCGCGGGTGTAATAATAACTTTTCAATATAAATCGTGTCGTCACCGAATGACGATTTTGCTTCGGCACGGGTAATCTGAAACGCTTCGGCCATTTCGTCGGCATTCATAACCGGGCGCATACCACGACCACCACCACCCGATGCCGCCTTTAACATAACAGGGTATCCGATTTTTTCGGCGCATGCCAATGCCGCATCAACCGTTTCAACCGCACCATCAGACCCAGGAACAACCGGCAATCCACATTCAATCGCCGTGCGTTTTGCGTTAACCTTGTCCCCCATTTTTTCAATCATATCAGGTGACGGGCCAATCCAAATCATGTCATGCTGTTCAACCTTGCGTGCAAAGTCGGCGCGTTCTGACAAGAAACCATAGCCTGGGTGAATCGCATCCGCATTTGTTAATAATGCCGCTGTTAAAATCGCAGATTCATTCAGATACGAATCCTTGGCCGGGGCCGGCCCAATGCATACAGATTCATCCGCCAACTGGACATGCATCGCATCGCGGTCCGCAGTTGAATAAACCGCAACCGTACGAATACCCATATCGCGACACGCACGAATGATTCGCAATGCAATTTCACCACGATTGGCAATTAAAACTTTCTTTATTTGTGGCATAACACGCGTCCAAAATTATTCAATGACAATCAATGGCTGGTCAAATTCAACCGCCGCACCGTCAGATACCAATATTTCCTTGATAACGCCATCGCGATCAGACTTAATTGGGTTAAATGTTTTCATTGCTTCGACCAAGGCAACGGTATCGCCCGCCTTGACCGATTTGCCAACGGTGACAAATGTTTCAGCACCTGGTTCTGGGGCCAGGTACACAACACCAACCATTGGTGATTTTAATGCATAACCGTTAATCGCCTTGTCACACATATCAGACTTTTCACCAGGGGCATCCGTGATTGTTGTACCCGCAGCAACGGCCGCAACCTTTTGCTTTGACAGGTGAATGTGTTTGCGGTACAAACCGAACAAGAACTGGCGTTCTAAATCCAATTCTGTAATACCCATATCGTCCATAATTTTTGACATAGACTCTACGGTTGCACGAAAAGACATCATAAATCCTTTGTATAAATTAATCTTGCAAGTGTAAATTCTATCATAAACAAGCGACTTGTCAAGGGACAGGGTCATAACCAAACCCGCCCCCAGGACGACAACGCATAATTCGGCGAATACCCATTATGGTACCGCGTATCGTACCATATTTTTCAATTGCCTGGCGGGTATATTCACTGCATGTTGGTGTAAAGCGACACGCCGCACGACCACCAGTAAACGGTGAAATTGCGCACTGGTACAGCCGCACCATTTTTATTGCAATTTTCTGAAAAATATTATTCTGTGGTTGTGACATCTATTTCTTGTTTTGCGATGTAACGCAATGCTTTGCGCATAGCCTCGCGCCCGGCGTCACGTGATGCATCCAAAATATCACGACGGGCAATAAAAACATAATCCCAATCAGGACGCAACAAGTGTTGATTGTGACGAATCCAATCACGCAATAAACGCTTTGCACGATTGCGCTGAACCGCGAACTTAAATGTTCGCTTGGTCGCGGTCAGACCATAACGCGCATCACCGGTAAACTTTGCCAATTTGGTCCGAACCAGAAAGTATGCACACTTGGCCGTCGGATTGGACAACGGCATTAAAAAGTCATTATGATTTTTTATTGTATCTCGCATAGCGGCTATAATACCACAATATATGATAAATCAAATAAATTTATCGGGTCGCCTTGATTTTTTGAATATCGTGATTTATAGTTCAAAAAAATCACTATTTTATGGGGCGAAAGATGTACAACTGGTTAATGAAGTTTTTTTCCGCAGATATGGCAATTGACCTGGGAACTGCAAATACATTGATTTATGTAAAGGGTCGCGGAATCGTTTTGAATGAACCATCGGTTGTTGCGGTGGCTGAAAATCGACTGATGGGGCGCAAAGAAATATTGGCTGTGGGGACTGAGGCAAAGCAGATGTTCGGTCGTACACCTGGTACTATTTCGGCGGTCCGCCCGTTGCGCGATGGTGTTATTGCGGACTTTGAAGTCGCCGAAGAAATGATTAAATACTTTATTCGCAAGGTTCATCATCACAGCCCACTGGCCGCGCCACTGATTATTATTTGTGTACCATCGTGTGCAACCCAGGTGGAACGACGCGCAATCCAAGAAGCCGCTGATGCCGCCGGTGCACGCAAGGTATATATCGTCGAAGAATCAACAGCCGCGGCGATTGGTGCGGGATTACCAGTTGAAAAACCCGTGGGTTCAATGGTGCTGGATATCGGTGGCGGAACAACAGAAGTCGCTGTTATGTCATTGGGCGGAATCGTTTATTCAAATGCAGTCCGCACCGCAGGCGACCAAATGGATGTTGATATTATTGACTTTGTTCGCAAAAATAAAAACCTGTTGATTGGTGAAAATACAGCCGAAGAAATCAAAAAGAAAATCGGTACTGCAATCGCACCAAAAGACAAGGCAAACGAATTAACAATGAAGATAAAGGGGCGCGACTTGCTGTCGGGAACCCCACGCGAAACAGTTATTACAGAATCACAAATCGCAGGCGCATTGGCCCAGACAGTATCAAAAATCGTTGACACTGTTCGCCAGGCACTGGAATTAACACCACCTGAATTATCCGCCGACATCGCAGATTTGGGTATCGCAATGACCGGTGGTGGTTCATTGTTGCGCGGTTTGGATGTCGCGATTCGCGCTGCAACCGGTTTACCAGTATTCTTGGTTGATAACCCATTGGCATGCGTCGCATGTGGTAGTGGTAAAATGTTGGCCAACCTGGACAAGAACAAACACGTTTTGCAAACAATGTATTAAAAAAACCGCCAACCGGCGGTTTTTTAATAACCACATGGACTTGTTATTGTAAAAGCACCAATATCGTTTACATAATTACCAACAGGAATAAAACATTTCGATATTGCTGCTGAACCCTGGGGACTGAGGCCATACTGCGTCCCCACACCAAAATAACTATCTATTACTTCTATCAACGAAATCATTGTGTAACCGGTGTAGTTTTCCCTGCAATCTAGATGCCCACACAAATCTTCTTCGCCTTTGAATAAAACACCAATCTCGTTAACAAGATCTTCAAAATCATCAACACCTGGACCATAGTCATCTAGTGTGTCAATACCATCATTATCATATCTGTCAGTATCATTCCAACCAAAATAGTCATTAAAAACCTGATAAACAATATCATAGCACGACTCACTTTGACCAAACGCAGGACAACGTTGACAGGTATTACTGGACATATAATACCCACTGTTACACAAACAGTCTGCGATACTATCTGAACCAGCCACAGAACTCGAATAACTAGGACACTTTGCGCAACCTAACTTAGATGTCAGTGTTGCCACCGTTGAAGAAGAACTGCTTGTTTCTGATATCCCAGCCGAACTGTAATAAGCTGAACTACATCGAACATAAGTAGTGTAAACACAACTACCAGAAGAAGAATTATAACTGCCAGCTACTTTTGTTTGTACACTGCCACTGGTGGTCCAATCTGTATCCTTGTAGCTACAAGAAGTAGTTTTTGATTCACACTTATTGGAAAGACACGCTTTTCCTGTACCACAGTCAGAATCTTCATAACATTCCTTTACTGAATAAACCACGGTATCGTGATTACTTATGACACAATTAATGTTAGGACTTGCAATACAATGACAACTATCATCATAGCCATAAAAGGCACCCACATTACTATTCCAACCCGCTGAATGACAGCTATTCTCGCCCCCCAAGCTAGACGAAGAACAATGTACACACGATGGCCTGCTTGCACCATACGACACACTTGTTATTGAGCATATTATCAAAAAAACTGCACCCAACCCGACGATTAGATTCGGCATAAAAAGGGGGAATAAAAAATGCAGATTTCAGGGATTTTTTCAAAAAAAATTATGCCGCGGAAAATCGTCCCATTTTTTTCGGCATTGTTTTTTCTTTTCTACGCCTTGTATTCTAACGCATTGCACCATTTTTAGCAAGCGTGAATTTGCACGAATAAATAAAAATCCCGCCGAAGCGGGATTTTTTATTTATTTGGAATAATCTTGATTTCAACGCGTCTGTTTTGGGCACGACCATCAACAGTACTGTTGGACGCAATTGGATTCGACGAACCCATACCGATTATTTCAAAACGCGATTGGGCCACACCCTGGCCCTGCAAGTACGCGGCAACAAGTCGGATCGTAGCCATGTCGTTCTGTGAGCCA
>JAZTWE010000005.1:0-30123 GCA_045635705.1 Candidatus Enterousia sp. | reverse complement strand
GCGGTAAATCATGCACCAGTGATTCAGATTGTGGCAGCGACCAAACCTGCAATAACGGTTGTTGTATAGCGGCGAGCGCTTGTGAGACTATGTCGTGCACAAGCAACATAGAGTGTACGAGGAGTGGATACGGTAAGTGTTCGGATGGATGCTGCATTGCTAAAAGTCCGAGCCAGCAACCTAGTTGCACTTTGATGAGTGAAGACTACTGTACAATTAGTGACACCAGCAATTGCACGGCAAGAGAAATATGTAACCCATTAACCAATTGTTGCGAACTACTTAATATAATACTGTAAAAAATCCCCCGTTTGGGGGATTTTTCTTTTAGGTTGAATATTGGCGGAAAATTCACTAAATTTATATGTGTATGAACCGTGAATTGATTGAATTTTTGAATACTGACCTGCAGTTTATCAAGGGCGTGGGCCCCGTGCTGGCTGCACGCTTTTATGATTTGCTGGGTGGTCGTCGTGTGCTGGACTTTTTGTTGCATCGTCCGGCCTATGTTCGTGCGCGTGGCATTACTGAAAATGTTATGGATGTTGAACCTGGGGATGTTATTACAATTCCGTTGTTGGTAAAATCGCATCGCAGTGGGGGGGCATTTGGTCGTGGTCGTCGTCGCCCAACCCAAATTACATGTGCCGACAAGATGGGCAACACGGTTATAATTCAGTTTTTTAATTCCAGTTATTTGGATTATTGGCTGAAAAAACTGCCGGTTGGTTCTTGGCGCATGGTCAGTGGCAAACTGGAACGCGCATCGCGCCCGACAATGAATCATCCTGACTTTATCGAAGAAATGCAAAATGCGAACAAGATTCCATCGCGCCAGGCGATTTATCCTGCCGGCGAAGGTTTAACGCAAAAGATTTTTGCAAATGTTCGCGACCAGATTTTCGCGATTTTACCTGAAAAATTGCGTGGCGCGACCGATGCGCGTGCGACTGAATTTTTTGATGCCTTGCAACATATTCACTATCCGGAAAGTGATGCCGACCTGGCCCCGAACAGCATTTGGCGCGTAAAACTGGCATACAGTGAATTGTTGGCGCATCAGTCCGCCATTGTAATCAGTCGTGCTCGCCGCAACGACATTCGTAATCGTCGCACGGTGCGTCCGAAAAAGTATGATTTAATGCCACGGTTTTGGAATGCGTTACCGTTTCAAATGACCGGGGCACAGATGCGTACCTGTGATGAAATCTTTGCCGACATGTCCCGCGATGTGCCGATGATGCGCCTGGTTCAGGGTGATGTTGGCAGTGGCAAGACCATTGTCGCACTGGCGGCGGCAGTGAAGATGGCGGAATCCGGTGCCCAGACTGCATTGCTGGCCCCGACTGATACACTGGCACAACAACATTTTGCGAAATTAAAGCCACTATGCGATCAAATTGGCATTGTGTGTGATATCTTGACCGGTCGTGACAAGGGTGTGCCCCGTCGCGAAAAGTTAATTTCATTGCGTTCGGGCCGCACGCGCGTTGTTGTTGGTACGCACGCACTGTTTTCTGATGATGTGGAATATCGTGACTTGGGGCTGGTGATTGTTGATGAACAACATCGTTTTGGTGTGACCCAGCGCGAAACACTGCGTGCCAAGGGCGCAAATACAGACCTGTTGGCATTGTCGGCGACCCCAATTCCGCGAACATTATCTATGACGATATATGGCGATATGGATGTATCGATTATAAATGAAAAGCCCGCAGGCCGATTGCCAATTAAAACGACCAAGTTATCTGTTTCGCGCATTAACGAATTGGTGGCACGATTACAGTCCCAAATCGCATCAGGTGCCAAGGTTTTTTGGGTTTGCCCACTGGTCAACGATAGCGAAGATACCGCCGCCACCGCCGCCCAGGAACGATTTAATGAATTGAAACAGTATTTCCCAACGGCGGGCCTGGTTCATGGTCAAATGGACAAGCGGGCGCGCGATGCGGTAATGGCTGAATTCGCCGACAATGATTCAGATATGCAATTACTGGTCGCCACCACTGTTATCGAGGTTGGAATTGATGTCCCCCGCGCGACAATCATTGTTATCGAGAATGCCGAACGCTTTGGTCTGGCCGCGTTGCATCAGTTGCGTGGTCGTGTTGGGCGCGGCAATTTGCAATCGTATTGCCTGTTGTTGTTTGGTTATAATGTCACTGATGATGGATTAAAGCGACTGGATGTCCTGTGTGATACAGACGATGGCTTTGTAATCGCAGAACAGGATTTGATGATGCGTGGTGTTGGCGAATTACTGGGTACGCGTCAAAGTGGTTGGATGCGCTATCATTTTGTTGACTATCGTGAACATCACGATTTGTTCAAACTGGCATCGCGTGCGGCGCGGGATAATTCGCCTGATGACTGGACGCGTGATTTGATGTATATTTTTGATTGTGGGGTGACACTGGGTGCATAGGATTCTTGCATTTTTAACAGCGGTTTTATTCGCGTTTTCGGCGCAGGGTGCATCATTGATTAACGATACAGAAACCGAACGAATGTTAACCGAACTGGTCGCGCCACTGGCCAGCGCGGCGGACATTCCGCCTGGTCGCATGCGAATTCACATTGTAAACGACGATGATTTTAATGCCTTTGTCACCGGGGGCGAAGATGTCTATGTTTATACTGGGCTGTTGAAACAGATTAAAACCCCCACTGCTTTACAGGCGGTAATTGCCCACGAATTAGGGCACACCTTGGGCGGTCATATGGCCCAGATGTCGGCGCGTGTTGATGCAGAAATGAAGCGTACAATGCTGATTCAGGCACTGGGGGTTGGACTGATGGTGGCGGGCGGTAATCCATCCTTGGGGGCAGGGGTCTTGGCCGGTTCATCCGGTGTTGCGACCCAGTCGATGTTATCGTTTACCCGTGACGAAGAACGCATTGCTGATAACCTGGGGGTGGATTTAATGGTGCGTGCCAATCTGAATCCAAACGGCTTTGTGACCGTCTTTGAACAGATGCAGGATATCACCGGTGCCGCCGAAGAAAAAATAAATCCCAATCGTGTAAATCACCCATTGACAACCGAACGATTGAATAATGTCCGTGCACGCATTGCCAGTGTTGCACCATCGGCCCCTGCGGCCCCCGCGACAACTGATGAATATGAACTGGTACGTGCAAAATTGGTTGGATACCTGGACACATCAAAGCGCGTACTGGAAATGTACCCGTATTCGGACAAGTCTGATGCCGCATTGTACGCGCGTGCAATTGCGAATATGCGTGGTGGGAATTTGGCTGGTGCGCAAATGGGGGCGCAAACACTGATTTCACGCAACCCAAACAATCCGTATTTTTATGAATTATTGGGCGATATCGAATATCAGTTCGGTCATTATGATGACAGTGTTGACGCGTATGAAAAATCACTCGGCCTGACTGAAAACGCCCCACAAATTGAAACGGCGTTGGCCCTGGTGTTGACCGAACGCCGCCGGCCAGACGATATTACCCGCGCCATTGAATTGGCCAAGCGTGCGATACTGACCGCGCCATCGCCGATGGCATATTGGGTATTGGCGCGCGCATACGGTGACGATGATGGTCGTGGTGATTGGGCAATGGCCGAATACTATAATTTGGTTGGGCGGTCTGACGATGCGCACGCATCGGCGCGTCGTGCCCAGCGGCGATTGAATAAATCCGCCCCCGAATATATCAAGGCCGGTGATTTGTTGAATTGACAACGCGCGTTAAATCACCCAATGCATTACTCCGACCCAAATGGACAGAAAAGGCCTTTCTTAACATCGCGCAGTATAAATGATATGGTTGATAAAAATCAATATATGCCATGGTTATACATATTCCACTCGTTTTGTCTGCGGTTAATTAATCCGCTTGATATTTTTCCTTGGGTTCGATTCCACGCCAGCCACGCGGATTCCAGGCTGGGATAAATATTACTGTGAAAATCTGGATTGTTTACATACTTTACAACTGTGGATTTTTTGAACCCGTTTGTACCGATATTATATGCCAATGAGACCAATGCATCGTATTGGTTTTGTGTTAAATTTACCATAATATTATTTTGGATTGCGCGTTCTGCTGTGGCTATATCAGACCGTAATAATTCCATTGCTTGTTCTTCTGTGATTCCGTTTTTAAAATCTTCACCTGACTTTACCAAATGGCCATAACCAATGGTTGCGCCCGTGGGTAATGGTTGATTTGGGGCTATCGGTTGTCCTGTTTTGTCGTCATAAATTATGTGATTCCCGTGCCTGTCTAATATTTTGTTTTCCTTATTTTTTAACCACTCTATGCCCTTGTCACTCATTTTCATATTGTTTGTCTTTTTGTGTTTCATTTTAATCCTTTTGGTTAAATAAAAAACGCCCGCGCGTGGCGGGCAATAAAAAAAGACGACCAAATGTCGTCCACGGAATACGCGCATTATATCATAAAAAGCATAAAAATTCAACCGAAATCAAAAAACGCAAAAAACAGGTAAGTTCGAACCCTTTTTAGACAATAAAAATGCGAGTTTATCAATAAGATACCCCTTCATAGACATGGTCTAGAAGGGGTGTCGTCAAATATGGGGCGGATAACCGGATTGTAATTCCCACATTCGCGAATGCTCTGTGGGCCCCTTTCGCCTGCGGCTCGAACCTGCGGTTCTCATCCGAACCGCCCAAAATTAAAAAAAACCTGCTGTCGCAGGCTTTATTTAATGGGGCGGATAACCGGATTCGAACCGGCGACAACTGGTACCACAAACCAGTGCTCTAACCAACTGAGCTATATCCGCCATACTTTGGGTTCTTTGTGAACCTGTTTTTATCATTTTTGCTTGGTGGAGCTGATCGGACTCGAACCGACGACCCCTTGCATGCCATGCAAGTGCTCTACCAACTGAGCTACAACCCCATGTGCCGACATATTCTATATTTCTTCTTGCCAAATGTCAAATCAATTTGCTAATCTTTTTTCATAAAGGAGTATTTTATGGATTATCAAGTTTTGAAAGCCGAAGTCGAACAGAAAACAGCACAAACAATCGAAGTGCTGAAAAATGAATATGCGGGTCTGCGTACTGGTCGCGCATCTGTACATCTGTTGGACGCGGTTCGTGTTCCGGTCTATGGCGCAGAAATGCCAATTAACCAGGTTGCAACAGTTTCAACACCCGACAATCAAACATTGTCTGTGACGGTGTGGGATGTCACAAATGCACCTGCGGTTGAAAAGGCAATTCGCGATTCGGGCCTGGGGCTGAATCCGATGACTGCGGGTGGGGTAATTCGCCTGAATATGCCACCATTGACCGAAGAACGTCGTCGTGAATTGGTCAAGGTTGCCGGTAAATATGCCGAAGAAGCCAAAATTTCTATGCGCAATATTCGCCAGGATGCAATGGGTAAAATCAAACGTGCGGTCACTGACAAAGAAATTTCCGAAGACGACCAGCGTAAATACGAAGATGATATTCAAAAGGTCTTTGACAAGCGCGGGGTTGAGGTTGATTCAATCGCCAAAGAAAAAGAAGCCGACATTATGTCTGTTTAATTCACGGGGAAAATACTGAACATGTTTAAACTATTCAAGAAAAAGACAGACAATAAAATCACACCTGTTGCGGTGCCGCAGCATATTGCATTTATTTGTGACGGTAATCGTCGCTGGGCAGAAATGCGTGGTCTGCCACCATTGATGGGGCACCAGGCCGGTATCGCAAATTTTGAAAACCTGGTTGATTGGTTTTTTAAGCGCGGTGTAACAACGATAACTTTTTTTATGTTCTCGACTGAAAATTGGAACAGAAGCCAAGAGGAAGTTGATTTTCTGATGGACTTGTTCTATACAGAACTAAGCAAGAATATGAAAAATGCATTAGAGAAAAATCTGCGCTATCGCGTATTGGGTTCACGCGATAAGTTGCCGAAGAAATTGGCCAAGTTATGCGATGAACTGGAAGAAAAGACCGCCGAAAACACGGGCGGCACGGTTGCGTTCGCATTGAACTATGGCGGCCAGCAAGAAATTGTCGATGCTGTAAACGCTGCGATTGCGGCGGGCGAACCTGTGACGCGTGAAACATTTGAAACCTATTTGGACACGGGTGATTTATTGCCAATTGATCTGATGGTTCGCACCAGTAACGAAAGTCGTATTTCTAATTTCCTGTTATGGAAATTGGCGTACGCGGAATTATTGTTTATCCCAGAACATTGGCCTGATTTGGTAAAGTCTGAAAAACTATGGCAATACACACTGGATGAATTTGCAAAGCGCAATCGTCGTTTCGGTGGTGGGAAAAAGGCAAATTATTCTGGGAAAAAGAAATAAGAAAGCAAAGGAGTAGGCGATGTCAAACACAACGCAAAGGGTTATTGTTGGTGGCATAATGGCACTGGTTGCGGTGCTGGTGTCTGTGGCGGAATACTTTGGTATTCCTGCGGTTCGTTATTTGGGAATCGCAATTGCACTGGGCATGTTGATAGAGGCTGCATTGTGCATCTGGCGTGCGCCACGCGACACCGTGCGTGCGAACAAGTTTGTGTTCGGTGGTTTCCTGTTGTGGCTGATATTCGTCGTCTTTGCGATTAACGCGGTTGGTGCCCGGCCATGGATTGTGTTGTTGCTATTGCTGATTATATGTGGTGCTGATATTGGCGCATGGTTCTTTGGTGGCCTGATTAAGGGCGACAAACTGTGGGAACGCATTTCCGCGCACAAGACATGGTCTGGTCAAATTGCTGGTATCCTGTGTGGTACTTTTGCATCTGTTATGTATGGCCTGTTGGGCGCAGATACATTTATGCCGCAATTGATGTGGATTGGTATCAGTGTTGCATTGCTATCCCAGTATGGTGACCTGACGGCCAGTTATATCAAGCGCAAACTGGGGATTAAAGATTTCGGTACGATTTTACCGGGGCATGGCGGTCTGTTGGATCGCTTTGACGGTTGGATTTATGTGTTGCCGATTGTATGGTTGGTTATGCTGTAATAATTGTTGGCTAAGGTAAAGGAAAGGTTCATATGCATATCATTTTGACAATTGTCGCATTGTTGATAGTTTTAGGTGTCGTTGTATTTGTGCACGAACTGGGGCATTTCTTGGCGGCGCGTTGGGCGGGTGTGCGTGTTGATACTTTTTCGATTGGCTTTGGCCCAGCCTTGGTTAAGTGGACCGATCGGCGTGGCACCGTGTGGAAGATTGCGTGTTTGCCACTGGGGGGCTATGTTTCCATCTATGGCCAAGAAGATATGTTTAATCGCAAAAAGTTTGCAGAATTACCAGCGGACAAAAAGCGTGGTCACTATTTGTCGGCCCCCGCGTGGAAACAGTTTATAATAATTGCTGCGGGTGTTGCGATGAACTTTATCTTGGCGTGGTTTATTTATTCTGCGCTGTTTATGTTCCAGCCCAAGAATGTTCAATTACCCGTCGTGGGCCAGGTTATTCAAGAATCCGTTGCGTTCAAGGCTGGCGTTAAACCGGGTGACACAATCTTGCGCATTGATGATGAAAAAATCACCAACTGGGGCGAGGTTATAATTGCCAAAGAACTAGCATCCAGCCGCGATGCCGATGTTATCTTGGTTCGTGGGGATAAATTGGTGAATGTAAAATTGTCGCCAGCAGACCGTTGGGGCTTGGTTGCCGATGGCAGCAAAACGGAATTGCGCAAAAAGGGATTCTGTGCGGCGATTTATTCCGGCGCGCGCGAAACATACTATCAGTCCAAGACCCTGTTGGTTGTACTGAAACAGATTGTCACAGGCGAACGTTCATCTAAACAACTGGGGTCATTTATTACTATTGCCGAGGTTTCCGGCCAGGCCCTGTCCGCCGGTATCTTTGCGCTGCTATCAATTATTGCGTTGCTATCGGTTAATTTGGCGGTTGTAAATTTATTGCCGTTACCTGTGCTGGACGGTGGTTATTTATTGATTTTGATATTCGAAGCGATTACACGCCGCAAATTACAGGGGCGTGGAATGGAAATCGCGATAATGGTTGGTTGGTTCTTGATTTTTGCATTGTTTGCATTGACGATGTGGAATGATTTGGCGCGTGTATTTGGGTGGTAATATGAAAAAGACAGCATTATTTTTAACGGCATTGCCTGTAATTGTGTCGCCGGCTTTTGGTGCACGGGTTTCGCGCATTGATGTATCTGGGAACCAGCGCATGGATGCAGAATCAATTCGCATTTTGTCAGATGTCAAGGTTGGTGATAATGTTGGTGATGCGCGCACAAATCAGATTGCAAAAAAATTACAAGAAAGCGGTTATTTTTCAAAAATCAGTGTCAAAATGTCGGGCAATGTTTTGAAAATTGACATCGCCGAAGCACCTATTATAAACATGGTGACCGTCGAAGGTAATGACGAAGTGTCCACCGACGACCTGAAAAAAGAAATTCGTACCAAGGAACGCGCATCGTATGATGAATCAACCATTGGTGCTGATGTTCAGCGAATGCTTACCGTCTATCAACGCCAGGGTTTTTTTGGAACAAAAATTGAACCACAAAAAATCGAACTGGACGGCAATCGTGTAAATGTTGTCTATGAAATTACCGAAGGTCATCCAACATGGATAACCGACATTAAATTTGATGGCAACAAACAGTTCAGTGACCGCACCCTGCGCGGGGAAATTTTATCCCGTGAACATGCCTGGTGGCGTTTTATGACACAATTTGACACATTCGACGAAGACAGAATCCAATACGATGGTCAAATGCTGCGCCAATTTTATTTGCGTAACGGCTATGTTGATTTTCAGGTGACCGAAACCAACGGTACATTCACCCCCGATCGTCAGTATTATTCGGTGGTGTTTACTGTTAACGAAGGTCCCCAGTATGATTTTGGAAAAATCACAATTGATAATCCATTTCCTGATGTTCCAAACGATGTGTTAAATGATGCCTTGGCGGTGCGTGCCGGCGACACATACAATGTGGACCAGGTTGATGAAACAATTTCTGCGTTGCGCAGTGCGGTTGCTGAATACGGATACGCTTTTATCAATGTTGAACCTGTGCCACAAAAGAATGACGATACTAAAACAATTGACCTGGAATTCAAGATTCAAAAGACAAACCGCATTTATTTGAATTCTATCAATATTTTGGGTAATGTTCGCACCTTTGACAGTGTGATTGAACAGTTGATTCCAATGCGTGCAGGCGACCCGTTTTCATTACAGACCATCGAAGAAGGCCGACAGAAGTTAATGCGTACACGCTACTTCAAAGATGTGCAAATGATACCAACCCGTGTTGCCGATGCCAACATGATGAACCTGGATATCAAGGTCGAAGAACAGCCGACTGGGGAACTGTCGGGTGGTTTTGGTTGGTCGAATATCAACGGCTTTATGGTCGATGCGGGTATTACCGAAAATAACTTTATGGGTCGTGGTCAAATTGTGCAACTGCGTGGTTCTATTGCAGAATATCAAAAGCAGGCATTATTTAGTTTTACTGAACCATATTTATTTGGTCGCCAGTTATCGGCCGGTTTTGATATTTCATACACAATGTATGATTATTCATCGTTGGGCAGTTTTGGCTATGACCGCGATTCTTTGACGGTGGCGGGCCGCATGGGGTGGCGACTGACCGACCATTGGACACAAAGCGTTCGTTTGTCTGCGTCGTTTGACCAAAACTATGACTTTACCGCCGGCGGGTGGAGTGACGCGCGCCTGTTCACCCTGGGGACGAATTTTAAGTATCATAACCTGGATACTAATTTCCAACAGAACACACATACTGGTATTGTTGCAAACCTGGGCGTGTCCTACACCGGTTTTGGCAGCACTGAACACTTTGTCCGATACAGTGGTGACATTATCGGTATGGTAAAGTTCTTTGATGATCGGTGGCAGTTGCGTTCATCGCTGGATTTTGGGTACATCCAAACACTGGGTGACGATTATATTTCGCGTGTTTATCGATATTTCTTGGGCGGTGAAACATTACGCGGTTTTGATGTTGCGGGTGTTGGTTCGCGCAACTGGGCGTATCAGACTTATGCCCTGGGCGGTTTGTGGAAGATTAACGGTTCAACCCAATTAAACTTTCCAATCTTTATTCCCGATGAATATCAGATAAAGGGATTTGTATTTGCAGACTATGGTGTGTTGGGTAAACCACCAGCAGCCGAAGATTATTTTGCCGGAATTCCAAATTATATCGACGATGATTGGCGTACATCTGTTGGTGTTGGTATTTATTGGAATACGCCAATGGGACCAATGAATTTCAGTTGGGGTTGGCCATTAAAGATGACAGAATACGACCGCGAACAGCGATTCTTGCTGTCATTCGAAACCCAGTTTTAGGGCTTGACCGCATACCGTGAAATTGCGTATAATTCAATCATACAAGGGGAAGAATATGAAGAAAGTATTGATGGGATTTTTTGTTGCATTGTGCCTTGCCGGCTGTGGCCAGGTTTATGACCGTGAACCGGTTGGTGTTGGCTATGATAACAATGAATTAAAGTTAAGTCCTTGTGCATGTATCATGGTCTATCAGGCCTAAGACTTTAATTACAGGGCAGCAGGGGGGATTTTAGTTGGATTATCCAAACGGATTTGAAACGCCGGCATTTCCTGCGGGAAAACGAATTGCCGTTTCCCGCGCGCTGTCTGTATGGATTGGAATTTCGTTCTTTTTAATTGTATGTTTATGTGGTCTGTTGATTTGGGTCCAGCGTTCCGTCCGCGTTCATCCATTTTTAGTTTCGATTAACGATTTGACCGGCCAGTGGGAAATTGTTGGCCACAGTCACACACGCATCAAAAGTATTTCTGCCATTCGCACATTACAGGAATCTGTGATTGGCAAGTTTCTTGAAAATTGGTATCGCATATCCGATGACCGCGATGAAAATTTGGCGGTATGGCAATCGTGTGATCGTGCGACCCAGTGTACCGGGTATGGAACGGCATTTTGTGCATTGTATTGTGTGGCGGGGGCGGCGGTCTATGACGGATTTATTCAGCATATTGTTCCCGATTATCAGACACGCATTGCCAATGGCGAACAGTGGGCGTTGAATATGTCGTCGTTGAATATTGTGCCTGTCGGCACATTTAATGCCACCGGCGGCATGTGGCAGGTTTCTGCCCGTTTGGAATCAAGTGTGTCGGGTGATATAAATATTGTGGGCTATGCGCGTGTTGCGCGTGATGTGTCGTCATACCCACAAACGATGGGGTATTATGTTGTTGACTATAACGCGTACAAGGTAAATTGATGAAGAAACTGATAATGTTTTTTTCTGGCTTGGTAATACTGGCGCTGATGTTTATCGCGCTGTGGTTTACTAGCGCGATTTACGATACTGCGAACAAGATAAATGTTGAAACATACTTTTTCCAAACAAACAACCTGTCGGCCCAGCGCGCTGGTGTTCCTGCGACGGCGGATGAATTGGGTGATGAATTGGTTCGCGATATGCTGATTGAACGGTATCTGACAGAATACTTCTATGTCATCCCAGACACCAATGATGTGCTGAATCGCGTTGGTGGACGCACTGGTCTGTATAATATGTCGGTTCGCGCGGTGTTTGACGATTGGCGCACAAATGTCGCACCAACAATTCAGAAATTGGCCGAAGATAAAGTTCTGCGCGCGGTATCGGTGGTCAGTATTACACCCCCAACCGATGGCGCATATTGGACAATTGTTTACAAGATGGAAACCTGGGACCGTCCGAATGATTTTTATGTCGCGCCGACTGTTTCCTATGGTAATATATACTTAAACATTCGGTTTGAACCCGGTATGCGCGAACAGGTTCGTGGTATGCCGGTGGAACAGTTTTTGGAACAGGGCGGGGACCCCGCTGCGACATTCAAGTTTATGGTACTGGATGTTGCAACAGAACGATAGGATCATATAATGCGAAAGTTATGTTTGTTATTTGCATTGTTAATATCCGCAAGTGTAAATGTTGCGGTGGCTGATTCTTTTGATTTTGATGAATTTGCGATTGTTGACAGTGGTGATTATGACATTAACACCGAACCGGTTGAATTAAATTCAGATGCCGATGTTGCCGATGTGGGTGGCTTTGACATTGCGGGTATATTACTGGGTATGTCATTTGATGATGTTGAAACATTATTCTTGCGGAACAAGGGATTATATACCCCGCGTCAAAAGAATAGTGTTATTTACACCATTCATCCTGATTGGAAATATAACCTGGACTATGAATGTCGCCAGGGCGGTATTTATGTCCCGGCGGAACTGGATAATTGTATAAAATCATTGGCACAAAGTCGTGGATTGTTATATGCGTCTGAACTGCATTTGGAACGTGGTCAGACCGGCGAAACGATTGTCGTTTATTTTACCAGTAATGCGACCGATAACCTGGTATGGCGCGTGGTTTATAACAACGATGTTAATGACCTAGAAGGTGATGCAGATAAATTTGCCAAACAGCGCGAAAACAAAATCCTGGCATTTTGGCAGAATGTACTGGACAAGTATGGTGCGCCGAATTCTGGCACTGATAAATGGATTTCATCAACTAATTCATACGATCCGATGATGACCGCATATTATGGCGAATTGGATTTGATTGACAATGGTCGCAATGCATCGGATATGTCCCTGAACATACGCCAGGCCCGTGAAAACTTTAAGTCTAAACCCTATGCGTTCTAGTTATTCCAAAGGATTATTTTCAGAATTTATCGCGCGGATGTATTTGCGCATGCATGGGTATCGGATTATTGCCAATCGTTATATTACCGGGCGCAACACAAATCGCGCAGAAATTGACATTATTGCCCGCCGCGGGAACCTAATTGTTTTTGTCGAGGTTAAAAACCGTCCCAATATCACCACCGCGCTTGATGCCGTCACCCCGCGCCAGGCATCGCGCCTGCGTCGTGCGGGCGAAACATACCTGGCGCGTCGGCGTTGGACGGGTGATGCGCGCTTTGATATAATTGTCGTCTGTGGCTGTCGCGTGCATTGGGTAAAGGGCGCGATATAAAAATATTGAATTTAGGAACAATGTCATTTATAATAAGCACATGCTTTTTTAACGAAAGGAGTTGCAAATGAAAAAAGTATTCTTGGCATTATTTGCTGTTTTGACATTGGCTGCATGCACAGGTTCATATAAATCTGGTAATTGTGAATATGATTTCTTGTTACACAAAGATATTTCAATTTCAAAAATCGTTGGCAATATGACTGGCGGTTGTTAATAAAATCCCCCGTTTGGGGGATTTTTTAATATGAACAATTTTCTGTTATTTCAAATGACCCGCTGTTGTCGTAATAGGTGCCTGGGGCCAAATAGCATCCTGAACTGCTGCCTGTACCGGCGGCAGATGTTGCCACCGCCAGGGTTGTTCGCGCTGCATCGGTGTATATCCCTGTGGCCGCGGGACACGCAATGCATGCGCTGCTGCTGGTTGCGCCAGCATTAGGATTATATGTGCCGGCTGTACATGCTGTGCATTTTGTGCCATTTAGATACGCCCCAGCCTTGCACTTTGTTGCAACGCATATGTTGCTCACACTGGAATTTTTACCACTAACCCATGATGGAGATTCCCATGTTTCCGTATAGTTATAACCAGGGCATGTATATGAGCAACTATACCCTCCGTTTCCTGTGGTTGTATAGCCCCCTGAACACAATGTGCAATTCACTTGACCATAATACGCACTGTACGACCCGTGCGGACATATTACACATGCAAAATAACCAGTGGCATTATATGCACGTGTTTCGGGATAACCATACCCGGTTATGTGGGTCAGGTATCCCGATGACCCGCTTGACGTATTCATTGTTGCATACCCCCTGCCACATGTGTACGCGGTGCTATAACTTTCACTTGTGCCATAGCACGATGTTTCACAAACACCAGTGTATATTGAACTGGCTGTCGGAAATTTTGCCTGAGTAGTATAATAATTTCCTGATTTGATCCAGGTTACCTCATCAGCTGATGCGTCGTCAGGGAATTTTATGGGGCACGTGCTGCATGAAGCCGCATTAGCCATATTGGGCAGTAATGCAATTACTGCCGCGCAAATAACAATATTTTTCATTTTCAATCTCCTGTTTGTTTGATAAAAACAAAACCACCAGAAAATCAGGTGGTCAGGAGGTTGAAGACAATCGATAGAATTGTGTTGTGTATTTTATATTCCACAACCCTCCTGACGCTATGTTCAGGAGATGTTTAAAAAGACTACATCCCACGCGCATCACGCGCCATAGGTACTGTGTCCTTTTTGCTATCGCGGGTATTCACACCCCATTGTGGTAATTCACCACAACACAGACATTATAACCGATTGTTTTGGTGTGTTCAATACTTTGATATATAAAAGTTTGGTTACCCCTCTCGGCCGTCATACCGGCGCAGGCCGGTAACCATTGCCTCCTAGCATAATAAAAAATTCTGTCATCCCGGTGCTTTTGTCTCGACGCAGCAAAGCGGAGACGGGTGCACTTTTATTAGTCCCTATTCCTGCCTACGCAGGAATGACAATAATACTTGCCACAACTGAATTCTGAAAACTAAAAAATCCCGCCGTGGCGGGATTTGTTTTCGTCCTTTCTCTATTAACGAGAATAGAATTCAACGACCAATTCTGGGAACATCTGTACAGGATATGGTACGTCTTCGAACGCAGGTACGCGAACAAATGTCGCTGTAAAGTTTGCGCTGTCAACAGATACATAGTCTGCAAAGTTGCGTTCCGCAGATTCCAGTGCCAATACAACCAATGGCATCTGCTTGGCTTTTTCGCTGACGGTGATAACATCGCCCGGTTTTACACGGTATGATGCAACCTTTACGCGTTGACCGTTAACATAGATGTGACCGTGGCTGACCAACTGACGGGCTGAGAATACTGTTGGTGCCAATTTTGCGCGATATACAACCGCGTCCAAACGGCGTTCCAGCAAGCCGATCAAGTTTTCAGGTGTGTCACCCTTCATATTATCTGCTTCCAAATAATATGCACGGAACTTCTTTTCGCCGACATTGCCGTAATAACCTTTCAATGTCTGCTTCGCACGCATCTGTTTTGCATAGTCAGATGAATTACCACCACGTGATGTTGGGCCATGCTGACCAGGCTTGTATTTGCGTTTGTTAAATGGGGATTTAGCCTGACCCCACAAGTTAACGCCCAGGCTGCGTCCGATTTTCAGTTTACGTGTGCTACGTTTTGCACCAGCTCTTGCCATAATTTTATCCTTTTGGTTTTTATGGTGCCGGGTGTTTAACAGAATCCTTATCGCGGGCGGGACCAAAAAGCACCGCCGTTTAATCAGTTCTGATTACCCAGCGGGGCATAGTCTATATTGTTTTTAGCAGAAAATCAAGTGATTTCTGTAATTTTATACCATTGTCATCGGCGATTTGTTGGGCGATGTCAAAATGACGGCCAACTTGGTCGATATTGTGCGCATCATCACTGATTATTGCGGGGATGTTGTGTTGTGCTGCGTGCGCTAAAATTCGATTGCTGGGATATACTGCGGGCGTGTCTGTCCACTTAAAACCGGTGTTCAGTTCAATCCGTGTCCCGCATTGGGCCAGGGTTTCAGCTACCTGGGCCTCGGTATCTGCCCATTTGTCATCCGTGCCCAATCCTACTTTCTTTGGCAAATCTAAATGTGCCAACCATGTGAAAAGTCCGGATTTTGCAGCCTGGGCGATATTTTGCCAGTATGTGTTCAGCATTTTATCGCGCGTATCGTTGTCAGCATTCGCCATATCGTGCACATTGCATACCATGCCATCGTGAATCACAAAGTGCGCCGAACCGATTAAAAAATCAGGTTTCAATATTTTCAGTGCCTGTGCAAATCCCTGGTGCCAGTGGGCTGTGTTGAAAAAGTCCACCTCCATCCCGCGCAGGATACGAATCTTGGAATTTTTCGCCACCTGTTCAATTTCGTCATAGTGGCGTTGAAATTTTTCAATTGTCACATCAAATGAATCTTGGTATATCGCATCATAGCCACGCGCCGCGGCATGTGCATACATCTTGGATTCCTTGATGTTTGGATGAACGATAAAGTGGTTTGATATACCAATTGTGTTAAACCCCATGTCGCGCGCGGTATCTGCCATTTCGCGAACCGTGTTTTTACCGTCAAATCCGACGGTATGTGTATGCAGTGTAAAATCTTGTGTCATAGTGACAATGATATCAGCCTTTACCATTATTGACAAGTGGCACGCACCGTTTTATCATATTCATATGCGTTTACACAGAATTTGTTCTTTGTTGGGTGATGATGCCATTGCGCGACTGCGTAATTCAACGGTTATGGTCGTTGGATGTGGCGCGGTTGGGTCTTTTGCGATTGAGGCACTGGCCCGCAGTGGCATTGGACACTTAATTGTTGTTGACTTTGACCGGGTCGAAGAATCCAACATAAACCGCCAATTATTTGCACTGTCATCAACCCTAAATCAGTCAAAGGTTGATGTCGCTGCGGCCCGCATTCGTGATATTTGCCCTGAAATTCGGGTGACTGCATTAAATATGTTTTGGGACGCGAATTCAAATATTGATTTAATCCCCGACTTTGTAATTGATGCGATTGATAGTGTTGATTCAAAAATCGCACTGTACCAATGGTGTATCGCACGCAATATTCCATTCGTTGCCAGTATGGGGGCTGCGCGCAAGACAGATATTTCAAAAATACAGTTGTCAACGATTTATAAAACCAGTGTTTGTCCGTTGGCGTCGCGCGTCCGTAAAATAGTACGCAGTAACGGGTTGCCGAATTTCCCGGTCGTCTTTTCGACCGAAAATCCCACCCCACAACCTGGCAACAGTTCACTGGGGTCGATAATTACTGTGACGGGTGCATTTGGTTTATACCTGGCTGATTTTGTAATTCATGAACTGACCAAATAAAAATCCCCGAACGGGGAATTTTATTTAGTCACGATTTCGCGGAATATCTCTGCGGGGATTGTGCCACCCGTGATTTTAGAATCCATGGGGGTAAAGTCGTCATTTCCCATCCATACCCCAATGACAAATTCATCATTTGCGCCAACGAACCAAGCATCACGATTGCCGTTGCTGGTGCCGGTTTTCCCACCCAGTACCCCATCTGTACGGGCGCGCCCCCCGGTTCCACCCGGCGCGATTACATCTGCCAATAACGTGGTCATATATTCAACAGTCTGTGGTTGCAGGACTTGATACGGTTCTGATGGATTGCGTTCATAAATCACATTGCCAGACATATCTGTAATCTTGGTAATTGAATACGGTCGTACGGATTGACCATTGTTCCAAATTACCGCGTATATATTGGTCAGGTCCATCAGGCTCATTTCAGACGCCCCCAACACAGTTGAATATTCGCGGCGCAACTTGGTTCCAACGCCCAATCGTCCCGCCATGGCCAGCACAGAATCAATCCCGTATGTTTCTGTCAGTTTCAGTGGTACTGAATTCACGCTTTTTGCAAATGCTGTCGCCAGTGTGATGTCGCCATAATAGCGTTCATTGTAATTTTTTGGATTATAGTCGCCAATTGCGAACGGTGAATCATTAACATAACTGTCGGGGGTCAGCCCGTTTTCCAGGGCAACCAAATACACCACGGGCTTAAATGCGCTGCCGGGTTGGCGCGGTGCTAGGGCGCGATTAAATTGACTGGTCTGATAGTCTGCGCCACCCGACATTGCGCGCAATGCACCATCAGGGTTCATAACCACAACGGCACCCTGATAATTACCCAGTTTTTGCGGTAAAATTGCGGCAATATGTCCCTGTGTTTTTGTGTCTAGTGTGGTGTATATGTACATGTCTTGTTCAAATGTGCCGATGCGGGATTTTACTTCGTCCATAACAAAGTCTGTCCAGTATCTGTACATATTTGTATCGCCAGCTGGGGTGGCGGGACCCATTGTTTGGGCGGCGATGCGCGCCTGGTTCAGTGTGATATAACCCTGGCGCACCATTTCTTGCAAGATTACCCGCGCGCGTTGAATGTTTTTTTCAGGGTTGCGTAATGGACTGTATGTTGTTGGTGCTTTTAACATTGCGGTGATTTGGGCTGCCTGGGCAATGGTCAGTTTGTTGGCCGGTACTTGGAACATAACGCGTGCTGCCGCATCAATGCCACGCATACCACCAACCAGTGACACCCGGTTCATATATAAATCCAGTATTTGATTCTTTGAAAATCGATTTTCCAACCAGTGTGACAGTATCAGTTCCTGGACCTTGCGCGAAATTTTCTTTTCACGGGACAGAAACACATTTTTTGCAGTCTGTTGTGTAATGGTTGAACCGCCGGCGGCCACGCGTCCAGATGCCAGGTTGGTAAACACAGCCCGTGTTATTCCGCGCAAATCGATTGGGCCGTGTTCAAAAAAACGTTTGTCTTCAATTGCGACGATTGCCTGCCACACATACGGGGGCAGGGTATCCACCGATACCGGGGTGCCCATAATTCGATTTGCACTGCGGATTTCATTCCCGTCCCGATCCAAGAACACAACCGCGGCGGGTCGTGTTTCGTTCAGAATTGTGTCCAGTGACGGCATGCTAAGGTAAATTATCGCGACATAGCCTGCGATAAAAACCATTCCAATCAAAAACACATTAAATGCGTACGAAAACACCCGTCGTGCCAATGATAGGGTGACTTTGTCATTGTTTTTACGGCTTTTAGTGTTTTTTTGCATTGCGTGTTTCCTGTTGCCTGGTGGAAAGTTTTCACAAACGACTTGCGTTCATCAAACATTTACAATTATAATCCTAGCATAGAAAAAAAGGAAAGGATATATGAAAAAAATTTTACCTTTGGCGATGATTTGTATGGCGACGCTGCCTGCGTTCGCAGATTATGGCGCGCGTGATAACTATGTTGGAATTCGCCTGACCAAGAATGAAAATTTGGCATTTGATTACAATATTATCGACAGTGGCGATATTTCTATGCGCAGTAATAATTTTGCCTTGGGTGGTGTGATTGGCAATCGCCTGACTGATTATGTTCGGGTTGAATTTGAAACGGCATACACTGGCGCATCTGAAAGCCAGCGTAGTTTTGATTTTGACTATGATATTTGGGCGAATATGTTTAATGCATACCTGTTTCACGAATTTTCAGGTGTTGTGTCGCCGTATGTTGGTGTGGGATTGGGGTTTGCGATGATTTGGGGCGATGTTGCCGGCATGAACGACACATCTTTTGATTTGTCGATGCAGATAATGGCCGGTGTAAATTTCGCGCTGAACGATAGGGTTGATTTCAATGTTGGTCTGAAATACCAAAATTATGGCCGCGTCGAACATAAAAACAATGGTCGTGTCATTGCAGAAACAGATATTGATGCCACGGCGGTATATTTTGGGGCCGTGTATAAGTTTGGTCTGTAATAATAAAATCCGCCACGGCGGATTTTTTGTTTTGGCGTGGAATATTTAACCGCTTTTTTTAGCCACAAAATTATGATATAATACATGGCATGAGAAAGAATATCATATCTGTTTTTACTGTTTTATCATGTCTGTGTGGTGCGCCGGCATTGGCGAACTGGCAGTATTCGGGAATATATGTTGGTGATGGCTGGTACCAGGATGACGGGTCGCGTTTTGTGCTGTCTGCGCGCGGCGGCGCATCATTTGGCTTTGGCGGCATAAAAAATGAAATGGGTGCCTTGACCAGTTATTATGTTTATAACGAAACCACTGGTGTTCTTATCCCCGAAGGGGCGTGTGGCGAAGATTGCAGTGGATATACATCAATCGGCTATGGCGAATTGGGGACATTGCCTGCGACCAAGGATTTTGAAAGTTTTTCATTTGCGGCGGGTGCGTCCATTGGTTGGACATTACCAAACCGTCCCCAGTGGCGACTGGAAGCGGGCTGGGATCACATAACCGAAAGTGATTATAACGCATCCCCAATGTTCCAGGGCGAATTAACATTACAGGGTAACGATTCCGGCCTTGTAATTGATGCCCCCAGTGGCAGTGTTCATTCCACCGTATCAACCGATGTTATCAGTGTGATGGCGTTCTATGATTTCTTTGATGGGTATCAGAAACCAATGTCCCAGGCAATCCCATACATTGGATTTGGTTTGGGGTATGCCGACACGACCACGGTACTAAACATGGCTGATCCATACGGCGACCTGTCCCTGGCCGCAGAATTGCAGAATTATGGCGAACTGAACGACATCAATGTCTTGAATTTCTATAAATCAGAAACCAGTACTGCAAATATCGCTGGGATTTTGGCATTGGGTGTTTCGTATGGTCTGACTGAAACAATGTTTGTTGATTTCGGTGCGCGTCTGACCTATATCCCACGGGTAAAGTGGCAATTAAGTAATGCGGATGGCAGTCAACATCGTGATTGGTTCAGTGCCGAAAACCTGATATACGCCAACATAATGGTTGGATTGCGCTTTGAATTTTAATATTCCCGCATCTGCGGGATTTTTTTAAGAAAAAACACCGCCGCAGCGGTGTGTGCAAGATGCGCGATAAGCCGGATTTTGTCCTGCCCAGGGCCAGTGTTTTACCACCATCCCAGGGTAGTGAGTATGATTAATCTGCATACTATGTTACCATAATATGTCGTGCCTTCTACCCGTCCCCCATCTACGTGGGACCCGTATAAGGGACCTATTTGAAGTTGCTGCGCGCAGAGATTGCCCGTTTCACTCGAATTTAATCGTTTACGTCACTGTTGCTCTAATCGTCGGGTCGCCCCGCCCGGTAAATTAGCCGGTACGCTGTCCCATGCAGTCCGGACTTTCCTCTGGGGATGCATAGTTCCCCAGCCATACTCTGCCCATCTTGCGCCCAGGATTTTATCACGAAAAACAAACTTTTCAAATAAAAAATCCCCCCAGTGGGGGATTTGTCTTAGCCGACCAGCTTTTGCCAAATGCTTTGCTTTTTTGCTGGTTGTTTTTTGCGCTTGCGGCGGTTCGCAGATACAGTTGTTCGTTTTGCCTCTATATGTCGGGCATCTTTCTTTTTTATATCTGTCGATGGCGCATGTGCAGTCAACAATTCGTCTGTTTTATTTTGTTCCGGTGCGACACGCTGAATTGAATATTGGTCAATATTCATCAGGCTATCATCACCAACAATAACGATTTCTGTTTCGAATTTTGCCTCCATTTCGGCCAGTTCGGCGCGTTTATGGTTCAGCAAATAAATCGCAACATCTGTTGGGACGGTCATAATTATCTTTTGTGCTGATTTCGCCAGCAGTTTTTCCTGTAAATGGCGGAACAAGATAATCGCAGCCGTTTGGATTGATGGCACGACACCCGCACCCATACAGTGTGGGCACGCAACATACGATGATTCGATAAAACTGCTGCGCAGACGCTGGCGCGATAACATCAGCACGCCAAAGTTGTTAATTTTTGCAACCTGGGTGCGTGCGCGGTCGCGCTTCATAACTTCGCGCATTTTCAATTCCAGTTTACGATTATTGCGTTCTTCTTCCATGTCGATAAAGTCGATTGCAACAATCCCGGCCAAATCGCGCAACCGCAGTTGCAGTGCGATTTCTTCGGCGGCCTCTAAATTAGTATTCAGTGCGGTCTGTTCAATGTCTTTTTCTTTGATTGCGCGTGACGAATTAACATCGATTGTCACCATTGCTTCGGTTTGGTTAATAACCAGCGACCCACCAGATGGCAGTGTCACATACGGGCCATGCAACCCTTCCAGTTGTTTTTCAACCCCGGCCTTGACCATCAATGGCACGGCCACATCTTTGTACAGTACCAATTGCTTGCGCGGTGCGCGACCATACATTTGGTGAAAGTATTGTTTTGCCGCATCAAAGGCTTCTTCGCCCTGGATAACCAAAACATCTTCTTTGTCGCTTAAAAAGTCACGAACAACACGGCGCAGCAATGAATCTTCGGTGTGGATTGTGACCGGTGCCACTGATTCCAGTGTTGTTTTACGGATTTCATTCCACAGATTAACCAGGTAATCATAATCGGCTGCAATATCTGCTGCGGTTGCGCCCATTGCCGCAGTGCGCAGAACAACTGTCATTCCCTTTGGGATTTTCAAATCGTGCAGAATTTCGCGCAAACGGGCGCGTTCTGATTTGTCTGAAATCTTCTTGGAAATGCCATAGCTGTTGCGCTTGCGTGAATTAGGCATCAGAACCGCGAACCGGCCCGCCAACGACAGATAGGTTGTCATTGATGCGCCTTTTTGGCCGCGTTCTTCTTTTACGCCCTGAACCAGCAATATTTGCTTTGGCTTAATAACATCTTGGATTTTGAATTCACGTGCACGTTTTACGAATTCACAGTTGTCTTCGCCAGCGCTGTGATCATCGTATTCGGCGACTTCGTCTTCTTCATCATTTGGGTCGTCGTCGTCGTCAACGATATTGGCATGTGCCAGTTCTAATAATTTCTTTTTCTGTTCAGCGGTCACCTGGTAATAGTCAGGATGAATTTCAGAAAACGGCAAGAAACCGTTCTTTCCGGTACCATAGTCAACAAATGCCGCCTGCAGTGATGGTTCGACGCGAATAACCTTGGCCAGGTAAATATTACCTTTTATCTGTGGCTTTGTGGTTGTTTCAACATCAAAATCAGTCACACGATTGGTTGCGGGATCAACCACAACTACGCGTGTTTCTTCCGGGTGGACTGCATCCACATATATTTTCTTTGACATTTAATAATCCTTTGTTTTGCGCGGTGTATGCAACAGAAATAACCCGTCCCCATGAGGCGTCCAAGCCTATGCCAAGGGATTGCACCACGATAATCATCAGTGCACTGCGAATTAAGGAAAATAGCGATAAAATAAACATCAATATTAACCCCGTTATCATACAACAGGGTATAGCATAACATGCGCCCGTGACTATATCAAGGTATTTATTTTTTTCGCTTAAATTGGGGAATTTTTTGCTTCGCTTCATTCAGCCAGCGTTTCATCCGGGCGCGTAACCATCTTTCGTAAACAAAGAACAGCCCGCCCACACCAATCAGTGGCAAAACATAGTAAATAATTCTGTACGCCAATAATGCTGCAAATACATTGGCCTTGTCCACACTATCCGGCATTGCCAGCATGAATATGCTTTCAAAGACCCCAATGCCCCCAGGGACCTGGCTGAAAATACCGGTTGCCTGTGCAATAACAAACAGTCCGATAAATGTGCCAAACGATATGCTAACAAACGGAATTATACAGAAATACAGCACCAGTCCCGCCAAAACACTGTCTGCAACCCCCAGCAAGACCTGAATAATTGCCATTTGTGTGGTTGGAACTTCGAACTTTATTTGACCGATTTTTATGCTTTTTTTGTTAAAGAAAACGGTCATTGCAAAATAAGCCAACAGCATCGCAACGCAAACTATAAATAATGTGCTGATTCCCATGCTGGCCCCGACCGAATCCGCGAACAGTTCACGCGGAATCATAAAGTATCCAATTGCAACAATCGCCGCCGCCCCCAGGAAATAAGTCAATCCTGAAATTGTCAGCATCTTTAATATATCGCCCCCGCGGATGCGCCAACGGGTGTACAAGCGATAACGTACCGCGCCACCACTGACCATTGCATTGCCGGCGTTGTTGCTGACCGCGAATCCCAACATTCCGGCCAACATCCATTTCCACCATGAAACCTTGCCCCCGACATAGTTCAATGCGACATAGTCGTACAATGACAATACTAAATACCCGGCCAGGCACGCAACACATGCCCCCAGCAGGTTCCAAAATGGAATGTTTATTATTGCATACGCGATATCATGCAGGCTGTAATTGCGCAACTGCCACCACAACATACCTGCGGCCAGTACAAAAAAGAACAGTCCCGAATAACTAACAATCTTTTTGAACAGGCGTTTTGTCTTTGCTGACATATAAATCCTTTTACAGTTTGGATAGGATAACAATATTATATCAGAAATCAAACTTAAAAAAATTGCAAAAAATTATATCGACCAATATAATGCGAAAAACAAAAGGATTTATCATGATGCGTCCGTCAATGCGAAAGAATAGTCAAATGCGCCCAGTTTCAATGGAAACAGGCGTTAATAAATGGGCCGAAGGTTCGTGCCTGATAAAGGTTGGGGGCACGCATGTGTTGTGTACTGCATCTGTTGATTTTAATCAGCCAACATGGAAGCGGCTGCAAAACAAGACGGGCGGTTGGGTGACCGCAGAATATTCAATGCTGCCCCGTGCAAATGGCACGCGTAAAACCCGCGAATCCCAAATGAAAGATAATCGCAGTGCGGAAATATCGCGCCTGATTGGCCGTGCGTTTCGCAGTGTTGTTGATATGGATGCGCTGGGGCGACACACGATAACCATTGACTGTGATGTGATTCAGGCTGATGGTGGAACGCGTTGCGCATGCATTACTGGTGGCTTTGTTGCACTCAGTTTGGCTGTAAAATGGTTAATGGACCAGGGTCGTATACACACCAATCCAATTCGTGAACATGTTGCCGCAGTCAGCGCGGGTATTTGGAACCGCGAATTAATATTGGACCTGGATTTTGACGAAGATTGTGTTGCAGAAATGGACTCTAATTTTGTTGTTGCCGAAAGTGGTAAGTTTGTTGAGGTTCAGGCGACTGGCGAACAACATCCATTTGAAAGCGAACAGTTAACAGAATTGATGATATTGGCGCGCCAGGGCTGTGAACAGTTAATCGCGCTGCAACATCAAATCTTGGATTAACCCCACCGCCCACCCGGGCGGTTTTTTTGATGGGTTCTCGCCCCTTTGCTGTGGGAAAATAAAAAAGCATCCTGACGGATGCTTGAAACTTTGGTGCGAGCAAAGGGGCTCGAACCCTCGACCTCAACCTTGGCAAGGTTGCGCTCTAGCCAACTGAGCTACGCTCGCACTGCGACGCATATAATGACATATCTTTTTTGCAATTGCAAGTGTTTTTTTCAAAAATTGAATTTTCCAATTTATGGCTCGGTTTATACCATGTTTTTTGCTTTGACATTTACCAAATCTTATATATAATACCACACACAAGGAAATAAAAAGGTCACATAGACAATGAAAAACTTATTGAAACGCTTTAATTGATACTCGTGCGACCATCAACAAATTGGCGGACGCACATCTATGCGCCCGTTTTTTTATACTAAACGCAAAAAGGAAAAGAAAAATGTCAGAAAATACAACAAACACAGCAATTTCAACAAACGAATTGACGGCGCGTCTGCAAAAGGCTGAAAACATTCGTGCCCGTGACGGTGTTGTATGGAAAGACAAATTTGATCGCACGCATACGATTATGGCGGCCCGCGAATTGGCGGATGGCACGCCTGTTAAATTAGCGGGGCGTGTTACTGCGCTGCGTTGGCTGGGCAAGTTAATGTTTGGCCGCATTTATGATATTGATGGCGAAATTCAGTTTTCTATGTCCCGCGAAGAATTGGGCGAAGAACAGTACAAGTTTATGAAGGCCAATGTTGACCTGGGCGATTTTATCGGTATTACAGGTGAATTGTATCACACCACGGCCGGCGAATTAACTGTAAAAGTATCTGGCTATGAAATATTGTCCAAGGCCCTGCGTCCATTGCCCGAAAAATATCATGGGCTGACAGATATGGAAACCCGCTATCGCCAGCGTTACCTGGACATCATTGCGAACGAAGACACGCGCAAGACCATGAAGATGCGCTTTCAAATGTTGCGTTTAATTCGTGATTACTTGAATAATAATGGCTTTACCGAGGTTGAAACCCCAATCATGCAGGTCGTGGCCAGTGGTGCCGCCGCGCGTCCATTTATCACACATCACAATGCGTTGGATGCGGACTTTTACCTGCGTATTGCCCCAGAATTGTTTTTGAAACAGACAATCGCCGCCGGTTTTGACCGCGTTTACGAACTGGGCAAGAATTTCCGCAACGAAGGTATGGATGCCATGCACCTGCAAGAATTTACAATGCTGGAATGGTATGCAGCATACTGGGATTATCATCGCAATATTGAATTTTCGTGGAATATGATTCAGAAAATCCTGATGGATTTGCGTGGTTCCCTGCAGATTGAATACCAGGGCACACAACTGGATTTCAGTAAATACGAAGAAATTGACTATACTGCCCGCATGAACGAATTGCTGGGGGTGGATATTCTGGAATTCAAGGACACCGATGCATTAAAGGCGCAACTGGTGGCCCAGGGTATGTTCCCTGCGGACGAATTGGAACCATTAAAGTCTGTACCCTCTATCGTTGACTATGTGTTCAAGCGTAAAATCCGCGACCAAATTGTTCAACCGGCCATCGTGCATAACTATCCAGCGTATTTGATTCCATTGGCGCGTCGCAATGATGCCGATGCCCGTCGCATTGATATTTTCCAGTTGATTGTCTGCGGTGCTGAATTGATTAAGGCGTATTCAGAATTGGTTGACCCAATTGTTCAGCGCGCTGCATTCGAAGAACAGGCCGCAAACAAGGCCGCCGGTGACGACGAAGCATTCGACCTGGACGAAGATTTCTTGCGCGCGATGGAACACGGTATGCCGCCAATTTCTGGGTTGGGCCTGGGGATTGACAGATTCTTTTCAATCATCGCAGACCAGCCAACCTTGCGCGATGTAATCTTGTTCCCAATAATGAAATAATGGGGGGAATTATGGGAAACAGTATATCAGATGGCAGTGCCACATTATTAACCATAGACCTGGACAGAAAGAATTTACGCCTGATTGACGAAGCCGTTGAATCAGGGCGGATTAACGACGAAGCAGCCGAATACTTGCGCAATCTGTACAGCGACAGTATGAACCAGTTCCGCGAAGTGTTCTTTATTTTGGGTAAATGCTTTGGTGCGCCCAAGGCCGCGGTTATGAAATATGACTATGACACCGACAGTGCCGTTGATGAACCGATACGAATTTCAGATATTTGTCCGCTGTCCCCGTACGTGGTCAGCCACCGTTTGGACGCTGACCCAATGCGTAATCAGTTCTTTACCAGTGGGGCAGGGCACAAGATTGACCTGTCGGTATCGTCAATTGTCACGGTTTTGGTTGCGGCGCAAAAAAAGATAGGGCGCGCACTGGATAAAATCACGGGCAAGTATTATCGCGATTACACAAACGAAGTTGCAGACACAGTGGTTCGGGTTTTAACAGCCCACGGTCGTGAGGCATCGGGTCATGCAATCGCAGAAAAAATCCGTGCTGAATTTGAAAAGCGTTATACCACAACGGCATCAGAAACAGCCCTGGCGATTATTGGACGTGGTTATGAAACGATTGCGGTGGACTTGGTTCGTGCGCTGGATAAAATTGAAAAGCCATATCATCGTCTGCAAGATGTGTGGCGCGTAAAGTGCCTGTTTGACCTGGTTCCCCAGGCGCGCGTGTTTATCGAACGTCTGAAAGAAATGATGCCTGAACGCGTTATTTCCAGCCGTGACAAATTCTATGACATGGAAAATCCGCGCAACTATCGTGATGCCAAGGTTATTTTGAATCTGTCGGACAAGGGTTTTATTCCAATGGAAATTATTTGCCAGGTGCGAACATTCTTTGAATTCGAGCGGAAAACCCATGGCGGGTATGAAGCCGCGCGCAAGGCAAAAAATGCAAAGTCTGATGATATAGAGGCAAAACTGGCCCAATACTTGGAACAGGGGATTAAGGAATATAACCACCTGGTCTGCAACTGTCTGGAAGATTTGTTTGAACGCATTGGTTGGAATATTCTGTACAATCGTGATGGCACAGTGTCTATGTTCGAAGGCTTTCCCAAGGAATGTCGCATATATTATCCGCAAACAATATTGGATAATATAAATGAAAAACTGAACGACATGATTACAAACGAAATGTTCCGTGTTGTAAACACGCCGGCCAAGTTGTCAAAACACCAAGAATCGCAGATTTTCCACTTTATGGCGCGTTTTGTCCTGGTGGCGGCGATGCCGTATATGCAACGTGACTGGGCTGTAAAATCAGACACTATGGCGGGTAAACTGTTTAACTTTGTAATGAACGAGGTTCAGCGTTACTACAAAAAGAAAAAATAATCACCGGCACCCCTGTTTGGGGTGTTTTTTATTCCCCTTGCTTTAAGTCGTCAAAAATGCAAAAATTAAATCAGGTTCTAATCAAGAGTTGCACAGAACCATAACAAGCATAAGGAAAGGATACGATTATGCGTCAAGGTAAAGTAAAATGGTATAATGGCAAAAAGTGCTTTGGTTTCATCACACCTGATACACCAAATGCGGACGGTAACACAGATGATGTATTTGTTCATTCCAGTTCATTAAAGGCGGCCGGAATCAGATTTTTGAACGAAAATGATATTGTTGAATTCGAAGAAGAAGTGCGCAATGATAAATTATCTGCGACAACAATAACATTGGTTCAGCGTGACGAAGAATCAGCCCGTCGTTTTCAGGAACGTCGTGCCGAACGTCGTCGTGCCCGCGAAGACAGAAAGCAACGCGAAGAAAAATCCACGCGTCGCGGCTTTGCATTTTGGAAGAAATAAGTTAATTATTTCCTAAAAGTCCCCCGTCTGGGGGATTTTTAATTTTACTTTAACTGATACTTGCGACTGCGCTGGTCGCGTGACACTTTGCGCAAACGGCGCAAAATACCAGTATTCCGTACCATCTTAAACGCCATGGTCATTGATGTTATCGGTTGTGCATATTGGGCGAACATACTTTGACTGCGTATCTTTTGCAGATTTACCAAATATGTATCAATATATTCAGGCAACATCCTTTGGCGCAAAATCGCGTGACATTGGCGCATTATTGCCCGCTTCTTTATCCGCGCATTACGGCGCATCGTGTGCAATTCTTCCGCCGACAGTCGAACTGGTGTATTAATCCAGCAATCACCAACCAATGAATAAGACGGTCCAACCTTTTTGTGGGTTGCGTCAAAGCCATCATTTATATCAACCAGGCTTAAATCAACACTGCGACCGTACAAAGATATGCGAAATGTACGCCGCCATGAATGTTTTAAAGAATTTACAATAACCGTATCGTCTGCATCACGAAACATTTGTCGCAGATGCGACAAATCCGCAACGATACATAAATCAATATCGCTGTATTTGTCCCAGTAATAGTTTGTAATCGAACCATGCACAAATGCATCCTGGATATCAGATGGTGAAATAGGCAACTTTACAACATCGCCCAAGTATCTGATAAATTCGCCTGCAATCATCATCAACGATTGTCGCACCAGGGGATTTATTTTTGTCGGGCTGTCCCATATTTTGGGCGCCAGTGTTTTTTGATACTTAAACATTGCCCCACCTATGCCGCAGTTGTGGTTGTGGATTCTTCTTCCAGATCCTTGATGCACATTTCGCCTGTGTAATAACAATTATTTGTAAATTCGAAAGTACCAGTTTTATCTGACTGAACGGCGGTCTTTGGCACATAACACTCATTAACACCAAGTGCCCCAGCATCACTGGTCGCATTTTCATTGCATGTATAGGTTGCACAATCACGACAATAATAATTGTCTGTATTTAAAAATTTACCCGCTTCACAAGTTGGATAGTTACACGGCCCCTCCGAAAATCTTACATAATCATCTAAATGACCATCACCATCGTCATCAATATTGGGATTTCCAGTCTGACAAAAGACATATTTCTTTGTTCTGGGGTCTGAACAGATACAGTACACAGCTTCATTGTTGTGTAACGTAACATCACCTGCGCCATTGGGCCTGGTGCATGTCATTGTCTCAGTATAAGAACCGTCGTATGTGCATTTTATTGTGGCTGCATCCGTTTGCACTATTGGAAAAACAGACGCAAAGGCCGCGGTAGTGGTTGCAAAATAAGTTTTATTCATATTTCAATCTCCTGTTTGTTTAAAACAAAAAACCACCAAAAATTCAGGTGGTCAGGAGGTTGATGACAATCAAGAAGAATTGTGTCGTGTATTGGATATTCCACGAACCCTCCTGACACGTCAGGAGTTTTTATTTATCGTTCAGAAACAGATACGAAAAAAACACGCCATTGGCGCGCTGGATTTCGTTTCCAAACGCTTCTTGCACGGGTCATCACACCCCATTATGGCAAT
>JAZTWE010000004.1:0-19470 GCA_045635705.1 Candidatus Enterousia sp. | reverse complement strand
TTTAAGCAGGCAATTAAAACATGGCCAGACGCGGAAATTACCGCTGTTCTGGTCCGGTTAAATGAGTTAGAACGCCAACTGCGCACAACCAGTATGCCGGGCGAGGTTTTATTGCGCGATTTTGCATTAAAACTGTGTGCGCGGGCGGCAAAATTAGCAATCAAAAGAAGGAACTGATAAACTATGTTGGCATCTGTGTACGCACCCAAGGATTTTATAAGACTGCGCGCAGCGGGCGATGTTGTGGCGCGCTGTTTTGATTTTATTTCCCCACATATCAAGGCGGGAATTTCAACCGGTGAAATCGACCGCATGGTTGCACAATTTTTGAAGGAAAATGGGGCGCGTTCTTCTGATTTAGGGTATCAGGGCTATCCAAAGCATATTTGTACATCTGTGAACGATGTTATTGTGCACGGCATCCCAAGCGACGAGGTAATATTAAAAGACGGAGACATTGTTAATGTCGATTTAACGGCCGAGTACAAGGGGTTTCATGGCGACGCATCACGCATGTTTATGATTGGCAATGTCAGCCCCCAGGCACGTAAATTGGTTCAGGTTTGTCAGGATGCATTAAATGCCGCAATTTCAATCTGTGCCCCAGGTGTACCATTGTCCGAGATTGGAAAAACAATCGAGGCCGTCGTTAAACCACATGGATTTTCAATATCGCGCGATTTTGTTGGCCACGGCATTGGCAAGGTTATGCACGACGACCCGCAAATTTATCACTTTTACGACAAACAGTGGGACAAGGTGAAAATGGTACCAGGACTGGTATTTACGATTGAGCCAATGATTAACACCGGTCGACCAGAATGTAAAATTGACCCAGACGGATGGACCGCACGCACGGTTGATGGGGGACTGTCTGCACAGTGGGAACATACAATTGGCATAACCGAAGATGGCGCAATAATCTTTACAGAAAAAATGGTGTAAGCAAAATTGCCTGATAACGACGAAAAATTTTATGTCGGTCATCGCGAGCGGTTGAAATTGCGGTTCTTGGACAACCATTTATCAGACAGCGAATTACTGGAACTGTTATTGACATACGCAATACCACGGCGCGATGTTCGGCCACTGGCACGATTACTGGAACGCGAATTCGGTGGTGTTTATCATGTGTTTACTGCGCCAATTGATGAACTGATGCGAATCAAAGGCGTTGGACGCAATGTGGCAATATTGATAAAAATTGTTCACAGAATGCGGTTGATGTCACATTTTTATGAGATGCGCGAAAACCATGCATTCAAAAACCCCAAAATCTTAATCGAATACTTGCGTGCGAATCTGACCGGCAAACGCGTCGAAGAAATGCATGTGCTGTATTTGGACAAAGACTATATGTTAATCGAAGATGAACTGCACAGTACCGGCACATCAGATCAATCGGTCGTATATACCGAAAAGATTGCAGCGCGTATGATTGAACTGCATGCGCATTCAATTGTCTTGGCACACAATCATCCGTTTAGCGACAACTTGTTCTCAGTCGATGATATTAAAATATCAGACGAACTGTACGCGATAACCCAGGTTCTGAACCGGGAATTCTATGACCATTACCTGGTGACTAAGTCAGGTGTTATTCATTCACTGAAAGGCAAGGGTTGGCACAACCAATAACTATCTAACAAACAAATCGGTGACATCACATACCGTGCCCATATCCGCAGTGGAAACAGGCACCAATTCCCGGCCACGCAATTCATAAACTGTTTTTTTTGCGGGACTGGGGGTATTCCAAGAATCAACCCAATTGCGTGATATCTTGGTGACACTGAATTTTGGTTGAAATGAAAAACGCAGTTTTTGCAGCGCACATTCCGCACCCTGGGTCGTACGAAAACCATCGGGTGTTATGTTGATATAAAAGCCGTCGTTGTTTAACTCAATCCGATATTCATCATAGAAATGTGCATTACCGCTTTCATGATGTGTGCGAGTAATTCGGTCAATCTGCCCGTCACCATTTATATCATGGTTAAAAACGGCGACATTGGACACACCATCGCCAATTTCATCCAGTTCATATTCAGTGGCACTGTCAGGGCGCGGCAGGCCATCGGTAAAGCCACCTGATTTATGTGCATTCGGACGCGGCGCCATATCGGTATGCGTGGGCGATTGCGCACCGTGTGACGACACACCAGATGGCAGTCCACCATTTAATAGTAAGTATGTTAAAATGCCAATCACCGCCAGCATCAATACCAGCATAATGTTTAGTCCAATACTGCCGCGTTGTGATTTCATGGTGCTACATCCTTTGTATTGTACCTGGGGTCCAGCCTTCTATGGTGCGAATTGCGTTTGCAACCTGGGTTAATTGCGCATCGGTCAGTTCCGACATACGCATATTGATAGACAGCCCGGTTAATTGCCCTAATCGGCGCTGGTACGCCGCAGTGTCGTTTTCAACCGGCGGGGCATATCGACTGATGGCGGCAGCGATGGTTAATTTATTATAACTGTCGGTGCGCAACAATGCCTTTATCGCGTACATACCGGTTGCTTCGTCAGGAAAGACGGCAAAACCACCCGCGCTGCCGATTGCGCCAACACGGCGTGAAAACGTTGTATATCGAATGTTCCCAGGATTTGAATTCCGCCATGCTGGTGTGCCACCGATGCGCTTGTACCGCGAACCATCAGCCAGGGTATAAATTACATCGCGGCCGGATTCCTGGGCCGATACGGGAACATCGGCAACATTGATTGGTTGGGTTGATGTATCAGGTACCGCTTTGGCAACGGGCGTATCCGCGGCAACGACTGCTTCAGAAACAGATACTGTGGCTGGGGCGGACTGGGGCGGAATTTGTGTTGTCACCGCACCGGAATCATAGATATCAAATTCTTCGTATAAATTAAAATTTGGGTCGGATAATTTGGAATTTCGGGTCGCCAGGATTTCGTTAATTTCATCAAAAGAAACCTGAATCGTACGACAACCGCGCGCGAATAAATCGCCCCCCCACAGCAAATTTACGATTGGCACCACGGCACTGAGTCCGCCAAATATCAACAGCAAATTACGCAGGGTCATCAGCATATCATGCTTTGACCCGCGTATCATTGATATCGCCAGTCCAAACAGTAACAGTCCTGTGATAAATAAAATTGCAAACCACGCATATTCAACAAATGTTTCAAAACTGCGCAGGACACATGATGGGTCTTCGACAAAAACATTTACGCCGTCGGTATGTACGGCGTGATAACCTGAATTTCTAAGCAGCCTAAGAATCGTTTCTGTATTCATAGATTGACATTAAAAACCTTATTTCTTGCCAGCAGCATTTGTAAAGAACCCAGGCATTGCAAAATCATCATCGTTTGCGGCAATACCCGCCCAACCAAACAAATCGCCCATCAGACCACTGTCATCGCGTTTCGCCTTTTTGAATGGCAAAATGTTTTTCAGTTTGCCGATTTTGCCACTGGTTTCACGGGGTTTGGAATCGATGATTTTATCCTGGTTTTCGGCAAATTCAGATGCCAATTGTGCCAATGTTGCATCGGTATCGGGGTCTGTATCAAATGTCGGCACTTCATCAGTTTCGGTCACAAAGTCATCAGATGCCACAACATCTTCGCCCGCCATATCTTCGCGCAGCGGTTTCATACTTTCCAGCAACTGTTCCAAGGATTTTTCCATTGGTGGCACAGGCGCATCGTCGGTTATCATATCGCCGATTGTGACAGTTTCGGTGACACTATCGTCAATCGTCGGTGCCGCCAATTCAGAATCAATTGCAACATCGGTAATAACCGGTTCGTCAATTTCATCGGCCGCAATCGGTGCATCAGATTCCGGGGCCACCACTGGCTCATCGACAATAACGGGTTCATCCGCGACAACAGATTCGGGGGCCGCTTCGACCGGCGCAGATACCGCCGTCAAAATTGATGTAATTGGGATAACTGTTTCCGTATCTTCGTGTGTTTCGGGGGCAATTTCAGCAACGATTTCGGATTCTGTCACTGTTTCCATTTCAGGGGCAATTGTGATTTCAGGTTCGGATTCAACTGCGACCACGGTTTCAACAACAGGTTCTGGGGCCACGACTGGTTCAGATTCCCCCGTCACCGATTCAACCACTGGCGTATCCGCCACGGCGGCGACATTTTCAGACGGTAAATCCAGTGCACTGTCGTTATCAACAGGCACACCAAACAAAATTGTATCCGTGGACAAGCCCAGGGCGGCGCGCACCTCGTCAAAAGCGGCACGAACATCGCGCATATCAAAAACTTCACACCCAGAAATATAAATGATTTTTGTTTTCATAGAACATAACCCCCACAATATAAACACAGTATATCACATTTTAGGGTTGAACGCATATAAAAAATGTCTTAAACTGAAATTATGGCAGATATTAAACAACAAATTTTTCAAGAACTGACCAGTTTAGAAGAAGCAGCGGCACGTTTGCGCGGCACGGCGGTGGCGGCGGGCCGACAAACTGATTTGGAGGTTGCAATCCTGACCGAACAGGTACGAAACCTGCGCGATAAAAACGCCCGTGCCACAGAAATGATTGATGAATCTATATCTATACTAAAGAAGTTGAAATGAGTGTTGTATCAATTCCAATCGTAAATAAAAATTACCCAATGGGCTGCGAAGACGGTCAGGAATCCCGCCTGATTGCGTTGGGTCGTATGGTTGATGCCCGCGCACGCGAAATCTTGGACAAGATTGGCCCCCTGCCCGAAAGCGCGCTGTTGGCGACACTGTGTATCGTATTGGCGGACGAGGTTCAAAACCGCCCTACCCCCAGTGTGACTGATGCAGACCTGAAAGAAATATTGGCGCGAATTCGCGAGATTAAAAATAAAATAGCCAAATAACTCCTGCTTGACAAACAACGATTTTGCGCTAAAGTGTGCGTACACAAAGAGGTATCAATATGTCACGTGTTATTTATTTTGAATCAACCCCAACATTTATAGAGAATATCAAGGGATTTTTTACCGGTGTAAAACGTCCAAAATTAACAAATTTCCAACTGATGTTGAAATCGTATCGTGAATGCCAAAACGATGCAGAACTGATGGCGTTGTACGCGATTCTGCGTGATGCGGCCAAGAACAGAGGTGCGTTATATCAGGGTGAATATACCCAAACAGATGAATATGACCCACGCTGGCCAACTGTGTTATGTTCATACAAAATAAAAAACGCTAAAACAAATGTTAATATGAACATTCGTTTTAATCATGTGGCAATCGACGGACCTATTCATGCATCACATGTACGCTTGAATCAAGGATTGTTCTATTCATTCTGTGGTGACTATAATATATTCCAAAACTTGTTACAAAAGATATCAGGTGCCCAAAATTATTTACGAAAACCCGAATATATCAGCGCGGATGAAACCACGGCCGAAACAATGAAACTGGCCCGTGAAATTCAGCAAAACCAAAAACAGCATTAAAAAATCCCCCGTTTGGGGGATTTTTTAACCAACGGTCAGGTCTTTGCCTTTTACATCAATAAAGACAGTACTGCCTTCGCCGATTGTTCCGTTTAATATCAGGTCGGCAACCTTGTCTTCGACGGCGGTGGTTATCAAACGCTTTAACGGACGTGCGCCAAAGACAGCATCGTATCCGTTATCGCCCAACCATTTTATCGCCTTGTCAGTAATGTTCAGGTCAATGCGACGTTCCGCCAAACGCCGTTCCAAACCACGCAACTGAATCCGAACAATGCCGGCCATAACATCTTTGCCCAATGGGTTAAAGAACACAATTTCATCAACACGGTTAATGAATTCGGGACGGAAATTATGTTTTACAGCATCCATATCTGGCAGGTTGCTGGTCATAATTATAATCGTGTTTGTAAAGTTCACGACATGACCCTGGCCATCGGTCAAACGCCCATCGTCCAGTATCTGCAAGAATACATTAAAGACATCAGGGTTGGCCTTTTCAATTTCATCAAATAACAAAACCTGGTACGGGCGACGACGAACACTTTCGGTCAGCACCCCACCCTGTTCATAGCCAACATATCCCGGGGGACTGCCAATCAAACGTGATACGGAATGGGATTCCATATATTCACTCATGTCAATTCGGGTCATCGCAGTATCGTCATTGAACAAGTATTCGGCCAGGGCCTTGGCTACTTCGGTCTTGCCCACACCGGTTGGCCCCAAGAACATGAAACTGCCCGATGGACGACGCGGATCAGACAGACCGGCACGGCTGCGACGAATTGCGCGCGCAACAACCGATAAAGCATGATCTTGACCCACAACGCGTTTGCGCAGTTCATCTTCGATATTTAATAATTTCGATTGTTCTTCGACGGATAATCTGTCGGCGGGGACACCAGTCCATTTGCTGACAACCGCTGCGATGTGTTCTGGCAATACGGTTTTGTATTCTTTGGATTCAGCGTTCATGGTACGGATTTTTTCTTCCAGTTCTGGAATCTTGCCGTACTGCAAGGCAGATGCCTTTTCATAGTCACCGTTGCGCATGGCAGATGCGACCTCGGCCTTGGCGGCGTCCAGGGCAGCCATCGCATCGGACAGACCGCGCATTTTTTCCTGCTCTGCCCGCCAGGCAGCCGTTTGTTCGCGTGACTGTTCGGTCAGGTTCGCAATCAGTTGTTCCAAATCGGCCAAACGTTTTTTAGATTCTTCGTCCTTTTCTTTTTTCAGTGCCTGTTGTTCTATCTTTAACTGCATCAGATGTCTATCAACTTCGTCCAGGCGTTCAGGCTTTGATGCGATTTCAATTCGAACACGGGCGGCTGCTTCGTCAATCAGGTCAATCGCCTTGTCCGGCAGGAATCTGTCGGTGATATAACGATTAGATAACTTTACCGCTGAAACCAGCGCAGCATCGGCAATGCGAACACCATGGTGGCCTTCGTATTTTTCTTTCAGACCACGCAAAATCGAAATCGTGTCGTCAACGGTAGGTTCGTCAACATAAACTGGTTGAAAGCGACGCGCCAATGCGGGATCTTTTTCAATATACTGGCGATATTCGTCCAGTGTTGTCGCCCCCAGGCAATGTAATTCACCACGCGCCAACATCGGCTTTAACAGGTTACCGGCATCCATACTACCTTCGCCCTTGCCTGCACCGACCATGGTATGCAGTTCATCAATAAACAAAATAATTTGACCATTGGCATCTTTGACAGCCTTTAATATTGCTTTCAGGCGGCCTTCGAATTGACCACGGTACATTGCGCCCGCCATTAACGCACCCATATCCAAAGACAACAACTGCTTTTTCAACAGGTTTTCAGGTACATCACCCGATATTATACGCGTGGCCAACCCTTCGACAATCGCGGTTTTACCAACACCCGGATTACCAATTAACACGGGATTATTTTTTGTGCGGCGACTTAATACCTGAACAGTGCGGCGAATTTCATCTTCGCGGCCGATAACAGGATCAAGTTTGCCATCAGATGCCAATTTTGTAAAATCGGTCGTATAGCGTTCAATCGCCTGTTGCGGTGTTTCTTGCATTTCTTCTGGATTCATAATATATGCTCCTTAAAATAATTGTTGCGTTATATATAGTGCCATTTTTACCGCTTTCAAGACACAGGAACATAACCCGCGATGGGGACTTGCGCGGGAAAATCTTTTATACTACCATTGTCACAAAGGATGGATTGATATGTATGAATTTTCAGACACCGACCAACAGCAAATCAAAAATCATGGACTGGGCATTGATACGGTCGCCCAACAAATGCGTGACTTTGAAACGGGTTTTCCATGGGCCGATATTGTTGCGCCTGCGGTTATTAACAATGGCGTACAATCGGAATTGGGCGATGAATATGAACAGTTCTATCAGGCGAACAAGGATTCGTATAAAATCGTAAAGTTTGTGCCGGCATCGGGCGCCGCAACGCGTATGTTTAAGGATTTGTTTGAATTCTTGAATACAGGAACCGTAAACAAAACAACCACATTTGTATTAGATAATATCGAACAGTTTGCGTTTTGGGATGACCTGAAACGCGTGTTGCCAAATAACCCCAGCGACAGCGATAAAATCAGATACCTGGTGACGGATTGCGGGTTAAACTATGGCAATCTGCCAAAGGCATTATTGGCATTTCATAAATACGCCGATGAAAATCGTACTGCATTGGCCGAACACTTGGTCGAAGGCGCACAATACGCGTCTGCAAACGGCGATGTAAATATTCACTTTACCGTGTCACCGGAACATCGTGATGGGTTCAATAAAACACTGGCCACGATTGTACCCCAGTACAGCAAACGATACGGCGTGACATATAACATCACAATGTCAGAACAAAAAAAATCCACAGACACCATCGCAGTAAATATGGACAATACCCCATTTAGAAATGCGGACGGTTCATTGCTGTTTCGGCCCGCAGGACATGGTGCACTGATTGAAAATCTGAATGATATTGATACAGACATCGTGTTTATTAAAAATATCGATAATGTATGCCCAGATGATGCGCGCGGCGATACAATTGCGCACAAACAACGACTGGGCGGGTTGCTGATACAAATACAACAGCAAATATTTGAATACCTGCGCGCGATGGACAATGGCACCGCAGATACAGATGAAATACGGTCGTTTATAACAAAGCACCTTGGGATAAAAATCGATGATAATTCTGATGTGCGGGCGATATTGAACCGACCACTGCGCGTTGTTGGAATTATAAAAAACACTGGCGCACCAGGTGGCGGGCCATTTTGGGTGCGCAATGCGGACGGACAACAGGCATTGCAAATCGTAGAGCCAGGACAAATCGCACCCGAAAATCAAGACATTTTGAAAAACGGTGAATTTTTCAGCCCGACAGATTTGGTATGTGGGGTGCGTGACTATCAGGGAAATAAATTTAACCTGCCGATGTTTGTTGATGCACGCGCCGGATTTATATCAGAAAAATCCAAGGACGGGCGCGCCCTGCGTGCAATGGAACGCCCGGGCCTGTGGAATGGGGCGATGGCAAACTGGAACACGATTTTTGTTGCAGTTCCAGGCACAACATTCACCCCGGCAAAGGTGATTTCAGACCTGATGGACAACGGACATAAATCTAAAATATAAAAAAATGAAAACAGTACTTGACTTTTCAATATTTTTATTATAAATTTAGTCCGCTATTAAAAGGTAATAAGGATTATATTATGCCACGTGTATGTAAAGTTACAGGTAAGAAAACAGAAGTTGGGATGAATGTTTCCCACTCTCATCGTCGTACAAAACGTACTTTCTTGCCAAATCTGCAAACATTAAAGTTCCATAGCGATATTTTGGGACGCGATTTTTCATTACGCATTTCAACAGCTGGCCTGCGTACATTGACAAAGCATGGCGGCTTGGATGCATATGTAATGGCAAAACCTGTATCACGCTTGACTGATGAAATGGCTGCAATTAAAAAAGCTATTGAAAAGAAAGCTGGTAAACCAGAAGCGCCTGTAAAAAAGCCAGCACACAAGGCAAACCGCAGCGCACGCCTGGTTAAAAAGGTAGAAGCGAAAAAGGCTGCATAAGTCTTTGCCGTTTTGGCCCCGTGGCGGAATTGGTAGACGCGCTTGACTCAAAATCAAGTTCTGCAAGGAGTGTCGGTTCGAGTCCGACCAGGGCCACCAAGAATTAAAACCACCATTTATTGGTGGTTTTGTTTTACCCGTGTCAGACGAAGAATCGACCGGTTCAAGCCGCAGGCGGAAGGTAGGCCTTAAACCCACCCCGGCACTATGTGCCACCCCTTCCCCGGGGGCGCGGTGCGCCGCCGTCGGAGGGGAACTTATTGTCAGTCCGCGGCTTGACCACGGGATGACAGAATTTCTTTACAAAAATTCTGTTTATAAATACCGAACTAAACTTTTCTTTATCAAAGTAACTATGTAAACTTTGCACTTTTTATCGCGACGAAGCACAGCGAAGACGGATGAACTTTTGCTGCCCCTATTCCTGCCTGCGCAGGAATGACAATAGTTATGAGACAGGAATTTAATCTATTCCACAAATGAACTCTGAAATCTGAAAACTGAAAAAAAATCCCCCAAACGGGGGATTTTTTAATATAGTCCAGATGCAACCTGGGCCGTATCGGTACCATCCTGCTTGATTGTACCCAGGCTGGCATTCACAGTATCATACAGTACAGACAAACCAACCGGGGCTGAATTGTAGGTTTCTAAACGATATGGCTTGGATTCACTCATTTCCCGATTATAAATATACAGATCGTAATTATCGGATTCAAACAACAAACCATCCGCCGCAGATTTACACACCCATGGGTACCGTGGCATCACGCACACAACGGAATCATCCGATGAATTAAATACCGCACGCATATTTGATAATCTGCGGTGTTGTACTTCGTCGGTGACATCACCGAATTCAATATGACTAACATCTATCTTGGCCAAGTAATATCCGCCATCGTCCGTGGTCTTTAATTTTTCTGATGGCAAAATTGAATAATAAAATTCGGCACGACGTTCGCCCACAATCGCGTTATGGTGTCGGATAATATTATTAACCAATTCAGAACAAAAACCAACGATATCTGTTTCTGAATCAGATAAAACAGTATCACGAACACGGTCAACGGCCCTAATCCGCAATTTTTCGGCATCAACAACCCGACGGCACGCCGGCCCCAACGCCCCTAATTCAATATGTTCTGTTGGATATTTACGAACAATTAAATCAACAAATTTGTCAGCATCAAAGAATTCAGAAACAGACTTGTCCGTATCTTCAACAAACAGACTGGACAAGGCGCGTTCAACAGCCGCCGGGGAAACATTGGTATTATCCAACGCCCAGGAATTGCCCAGCGCGCCAATCAGACCAACCAATGACACAAGCAATGTTTTCTTCATGTTATTTCAGCGCCCCCTCGCACAAATCGGCAACATCAGATGCGCGCTTTATCGCCGCAATTTGTGTTGCATTAAACACTGTGGCGGCACCACTGGCCAATGCCGTGCCACCCGCCAGCACATTTGCCGCAGTATTCATATTCTTTTCCCGCATGTCATCGCCGTCGCGAACCGACTTTGAATTTGCAGATGCCGATGTTATCGTGCCCGCCAATCCTAATCCAGCACCGATACCACTGGAAATTGCTGCGCCCTGGGCACGCTTGTCGATACTGGACACATTAACTGTTTCCCATGCACCACATTCGGATATTATCTGTTCTGCGCGCGCAATTTGTGATGCATCCGCACCACCGTCCAGGCGTGCCTGCATACGGGCGCGCGATAGTTCCGAAACACTTGCAATACAGGCCTTTATCTGTTGTTGCAGGTCACCCGCAACACGATTACCACCCGCAACGACCGCCCCGGCAATATTTGCCGCTGTCGATGTCGCCAGGGTCCCCGTGCGGACATTACCCAGTTTCTTGGATTTTTGTTCCAATTCTGATATCTGTTCCGATGCACCCTGGGATACCAATTCCATACCGTCATCCGTCAATAGCGCAGTGATATCAACCCCATCAATCTTTTCATAGACAACACCATTGGCATCATCCTGGGCCGATAATTGTTGCAACATTGCGCGCCATTGTTCAACTTCCTTGTCAACATTTGCTTTGGCAATACCGACACCAACCGCAACACCACCTGTGACCGTACCAACCGCAGACACCGCAGTACCAACACCCGCAAGCGTTTTCATTTCAGTCAATTCATCAGATATTGCGCCACATGCACTGCGCACATTCGCAATCGCCACATCCAACGAACTGGATGCCATTGCCGGTCCCAATGCCATGGAAAGCAGCAAAGAAAGTGTTAGAATCCTCATCCCGTTATTCCCTTGTATGTATTCGGGTAAATTATATCACAAACGCCCTATGCTAAAAACAAAAAAAACGCCGAACGGCGTTTTTTATTTCGTTTCAGCGTTATCCGCGGGCGCATTTTGCGATGCCATCGATTCTTGCAAAATAATTTCCTGGCGCAGGGTGCTTTGCTGAACCCCCATGTCAGATTTCGCAGAAATCAACGCCAATGCCGCACACAACACAAAGAATATTGTCGCCAACCATGCAGTTGCCTTGGTCAAGAAATTACCCGCCGCCGCACCAGTTAACGCACCACCAAACATTGATGCTGCTGATGAACCAGACATTCCGCTGCCCTCTGACTTTTGTAATAAAATCAGCCCAATCATTAAAACTGCAACAATTACCAATAAAACCAATAAAATAGAAAACATTTTTTTCCCTTTGTTATTTTCCCTGCGATTTTAGACCCACAAACACTAAATTGCAAGAATTTTCAATAATTCTTCGGCGGCGGCAATACTGGCGGCTTTTTTTGATGCGCCCTGGGCCTGGGCCGATTTACCCAATGCCGTGACCCGAACATGGAACACAGGATTATGCGATGCACCGACCGAATCCATATATTCATATTTTGGCAACTGACCAGAATCAGCCTTTTGCACAAATTCTTGTAATGCGGTCTTTGGGTCCTTGGGTGCGACAACATCTGCGCGTGCCAAATCGCGCCACAAATCAGCAATTACAGACTGGGCCGCACCAAAACCACCATCAAAAAAGATGGCACCAAATAAAGCCTCGGTCGCGTTGGCCAAAATATGCTGAATACGACCCGCGGTCATGTGCCCATGACGGACACGCTTTTCCAGCCCCAGCGCATTTGCAACACGCGCCAGTGTATCGGTCGACACCAGCATTGCATGACGACGCGCCAATTCGCCTTCGCTTTCGTCAGGATACATTTCGTATAGCATCGTCGCAACCGTCAGACCCAAAACACGATCGCCGATAAATTCCAAGCGTTCATTATTATTCTTGGAATCTGCGCCACTTTGGGTCAGCGCCAATTCCAATAATTGTTCATTTTTGAAAGTATAATTTAATTTTTCCATCTTAATCTATTCCCATACCAAATCGACCCCAGCGCATTTTGTTGCCCCATGACCATACAGATAACATTGGCGCATAGTAATTATGCGAATACCAAATAAACCATACCTGGCCCAATAAATTATCACGCGGGACAAAGCCCACATCACCACGGCTGTCACCACTGTTGTCACGATTGTCGCCCATAAAGAAATAATGATTTTCAGGCACTGTGTATGCCGGTGTGTTATCGTACATAGCATCGTCACCAAATTCGACAATGCTGTGCTGAACCCCATTGGGCAAGGTTTCGGTATATTCTGTACCCTGGAATACACCACATGCCCCAGAATACATTTTGCACAATTTATCAGATTTGTATTCAATCGTGTAATTAAATGGCGCAGGCTGATTATCAACCCAAATCTTGTTGCCCTTTATCGACATATTATCCTTGTAATAACCGACACTGCGCATTGACTTTGGCAGCATCGCAACAACATACGGACGCGGATTTTCACGCGGAACCTGAACCCCGTTGATGTGCAAGCGACCATTTATCATCTGGACCGTATCACCCGGGCGACCAATCAGACGCTTTACAAAATCCTGGGATTCATTGACCGGGTTGCGAAATACAATTACATCGCCAACCTTGGGGTCAGATGCCCAAAAACGACCATTCCATAATTTCCATGACCCAAATGGGAACGAATAACGCGAATAACCATACGACCACTTGGTGACAAAAATATGATCGCCAACATGCAATGACGGTATCATCGAACCAGATGGAATGTTAAATGGTTCCAGCAAAAAACTGCGGAAAACGATTGCAATCAATGCACCATAAAATATTGTATTAAACCATTCGCGTGCGACATTTTTGTTCTTGGCTGGCATCAAATTATCCTTTGGTCTGTTAGTGGCTATATTAAAACTTGCGCAAGTTTAATTCAAGTTATAATATGCGGATATGATATCACTTAATTCAATTATCTTTCATGGTATGGATGCAACACCCATTGATGTTCAGGTTCAGTTAGCATCCGGTTTGTCAAAACCCGAATTTAATATCATTGGTTTGGCCGACCGCGCGGTCAAAGAATCCGCAGAAAGAATCAGAAATGTACTGGGGGCATTGAATTTAAGCCTGCCACCAAAACGGCTGACGGTAAACTTGTCCCCGGCCGATGTGGAAAAAAGTGGTTCACACTTTGACCTGCCGATACTGTGTGGGATTTTATGCGCGATTGGGGTACTGCCCGAAGATAAATTGGAACAATATCTGATTTTAGGCGAAGTTGGTCTGAATGGCGCAATTGTTAAAACAGATGCCGTTCTGCCTGCCAGTGTTTGGGCCAAGAAAAACGGCCTGGGGATTATTTGTCCGGGCGACCAAGGGGCCGAGGCAAAACTGTCCGACCACAACGATATACTGGCACCGTTTCATGTGCTGCAACTGATTAACCACTTTAATGGCACCCAGCCCCTGGCCACGCCCGATGCCGATACATCACAACAACAGACCGCGCCACAAACAACACTGGATATGAGCGAGGTTCACGGCCAGGCCGCCGCAAAACGCGCGCTGGAAATCGCCGCAGCAGGTGGGCACGCAATGCTGATGGTCGGACCACCGGGGTCGGGTAAAACAATGCTGGCATCACGATTACCGACAATTATGCCAGAAATGACCGCTGATGAAATACTGGAAACATCAATCATTTATTCAATCGCAGGTCAGATTTCAGAACACGGACTGGTTGCACAGCGACCATTCCGCGCCGTACACCATACATCCAGTCCAGTTGCATTGGCAGGGGGCAGTTCTGATGCACGCCCTGGGGAAATTTCACTGGCGCACAATGGGGTTCTGTTTTTGGACGAATTGCCTGAATTTAATCGTGCAACATTGGAAATCCTGCGCCAGCCAATGGAAAGTGGCAAAATCACAATTTCACGCGCACGCAGAAACGCAACCTATCCTGCGCGTTTTCAACTGATTGCCGCGATGAACCCATGTCCGTGCGGGCATTTGGGCAACGCAAGTATGTCATGCAGTCGCGCACCACGATGTGCCGAAGCATACCAAAACAAAATATCAGGACCACTGTTGGACAGAATTGATTTGCATGTCGATGTTGATGCGGTCAATCCATGGGAAATGAACAACGACGACGGCACCCCACGTGAAACCAGCGCACAAATCCGCGCCCGTGTCGTGGCCGCCAGGGACAGACAAATCGCACGCCAAGGACGCGTCAATGCGTACCTGGACGGGGCTGATTTAGATACACATGCAAAACTTTCTGATGAATTAACGAACTTTTTGAATACAGCCGCTGAAAAGATGGGGATGTCCGCCCGTGGCTATAACAGAATTAAGCGTTTGGCCCGCACAATTGCCGACCTGCGTGGGACAGAAAATATAGAGATGTGCGACCTGGCCGAGGCATTATCATACCGGCCAATAAACCGCGGAAAATACGGCGTGAAATTATAATAAATCAAAATTCTTGCGAATAATGCGACCACTGCGGCGCAGCGCACCGGATTCAGCAGTGTCCATTTTTGGCATCACGGTTGCGACAACACCATTTTCACCAACGACACGTGGCAAAGACATTGCAACCGCAGATGCGCCAGTACCTGCAACTGTACTGACAGTCAAAATGCGGCGTTCATCATTAACGATACAACGGACAAGATCTGCGACCGCGCCTGCAATTCCATCCCATGTAGCGCCACGCCCCTGAATAATTTCATAGGCGGCATTATGAACACGATGTTCAATCGTCTTGCGCGTGGTGGCCGGCAATGAAATCTTGGCCTGGCGACAAAAGTCGGACAATGCAATTGCACCAATGTGTGCAGACGACCAATTCACAACACTGCTGTCCCCATGTTCCCCCAGGACATAAGCATTAATTGATTGGGGCGACACAGACAAGTGGCGCGACAAAATCGTACGCAGGCGCGCAGAATCCAACATTGTGCCCGTACCAATAACGCGCGACGCGGGCAATTTAGATAAGGCTTGGGCGCGCATAACCATTACATCCAGTGGATTTGTGACGATTACCAACTTTACTGTTTTTGGGTCAACATTGGCCATAACGCGCGGAACAATATCATCAATAACCGCCGCATTTTTATGCAACAGGTCTGTACGCGTTTCCCCAGGTTTTTGGTTTGCGCCCGCGGCAATAACAACAATATCACTGCCCCGGATTGACCGATATGTGTTTACAGCAGTAATCTTGACATCGTATGAAAATGCGGCGGCGTGTCCCAAATCTTCGGCAGCAGCGCGGGCACGAACACCATCACGATCAAACAGTACGATTTCACGCGCCAGTCCGGTATTCTTAATCGCGGTTGCAACGGCGGCCCCAACAGACCCGATACCGATAATTGAAATCTTCATAAATCCTCCCTGCTGTTATTCATTGGTATTATACCATATTTCGCCCAGAAAGAAATGAGATTTGACACAGATTTTTTCGTGTTATATACTTGACGACCACATTAAAGAAATTTATATAAGAAACATGATAAATACGAAAAATTATTTTTGGTTAAAAATATTGCTGATGCTGACGATGCTGGCGACACCTGTGACACACGCCCAGGTCAACACATCATCTGATGACCGTGACACACGCAAGAAAGAGGCACGCGCCCGTGAATTTGCGAATTTTCTGATACGAAATGCCGAATGGGACACATACTTGAATGTACGACAGCGCGATTTGAAAAGGGCGGTAAAGATTCCATACGACACACTTGTTGTCCAGATACCGAAATTATTGCGCGATTCAACGAAGTACGCAGCCGCACTGGTCAATCAGGCAGCTATCGTCAACAAAATAGTTCCACTGGACGAAACCCCAGACCATGTTTATCTGATGTTTGATATTTTGTACGAACACGAAAAAGGTGGCAAGAACAAAAATTCTGAAAGCTATGCAATGGGCGAAACTATTCTGAATTTTTATAAAACAATTCGCGAACTGCGCCTGGCCCAATACGCGATAAAAAACAAACAAAAATAAAAACCCGCAAACGCGGGTTTTTATTTTGTCTTATTCTGCAACCGGTGCTGGCATTTCAGGTGCCGATTCTGGACGCGCAGGGCGTGCCGGACGCATCTGTTTTTTTACCGTACGATATTCTTTGACATCAATGCAACCGTCTGCATTCATATCAGCCGCAGCCAATTTTTCAGCAAACTTTGGGCATTTTACAGATTCCATTACCAAGCAACCGTTGTCAAACTGGGCACGTGGCATGTGTTTTGGTCCCTTGCCACATGGTTCCATCTTGGCGCATGCATAACCCATTGCGAACACAACCAAGAATACAATCAGCTTCAATACAAAGCGACCAAATCCGCAACCACAGCGATGGGCGCATTTGCATTCGTGACCACAGCCACATGTGTGTACTTCCGATACAACAGGTGCAGCCACCTTTTTGGCCACAGGCTTTTTTGCAGGTGCTTTTTTTGCAACTGGTTTCTTTGCGGGTGCTTTTTTTGCAACCGGTTTTTTAACTGTTTTTGGTGCCATTTGTCCTTCCTTTTTTGTTTACAGTACAAGTGTAGCCAAGATTATTTTCCCTGTAAAGAAATTTTTTTAATCCAGGTTCTGTAACAAAATATCTTTCATTTCGTTTGGCATCATGCCAGTTGTAGAATAACCACAGTCAACGTGATGAAGCTCGCCCGTGACACCAGATGACAGGTCACTGAACAAATACAACGCAGCTCCTGACACATCATCCAATGTCATATTGCGACGCAGCGGCGTTGTTTCTGCATTCAGGCGCAACATTGCCTTAAAGCCCCCTACCCCACTGGATGCCAGGGTCATAATTGGACCCGCACTAATCGCGTTTATGCGAATATTATCGCGCCCCAGGTCAGATGCCAAATATCGAACACTGCTGTCCAGGGCCGATTTAGCCACACCCATTACATTATAGTTTGGCACAGACTTTTCCCCGCCATAGTATGTCAGGGTGACGATACTGCCACCATTGTTCATCAGCTTTGATGCGCGACGGGTCAAATCAACCAACGAATACACCGAAATATCCATTGTGTTCTTGAAATTATCACGTGTCGTGTCGGCATAGCGGCCGGTTAATTCATTTTTATCCGAAAATGCAATCGCATGCAGCATGCCGTCCAGGTGGCCCCACTCTGCCTCGATTTTATTAAACAAATCGTCCAACTGTGCATCGTTTTGTACATTGCATTCCTGAACAAACTTTGCACCAATCGATTCCGCCAGTGGACGAACACGCTTTTCCAGTGCCGGCATCGCGTATGGCATTGCAATTTCTGCACCCTGGGCCGCCGCGCGCTGGGCAATTGCCCACGCCATTGACCAATCATTGGCGACGCCTGTAATTAAAATCTTTTTACCCTTTAATAACATTTCATGTTCCTTTTGTTATTCTTATTGGACAATGGAAATATACCACCCCGCCACCATAATCGCAACAGGTAAAAATATAATAGACAAATGATTTTCTTGTGTTAAAATAAGTTTCCCAAAAAGAAATATAATTACACTAAGGATAAATATTATGAATAACTATACAGAACGTTATGACATCGTCAGCAACATCATCAAATACAATCCTGTATATCGTGTTGACCTGACCGCAAGCGGCCGCAAGAATCGTGACTATGCGGATAATATATCTTACTATTCAATCGGCGATGGTTTCAAAATGGAAATTGTTTTGACACCACAGAAAACCGCCCAGATTATTATCAAAGATAAAACATTTAATCGCATCTATGGCGAAATCAGCGCGTCCACAGAAACAGGCACGCTGTTAAAAACACTGGAAAACTCGCTGCGCAATACACAAAAGCACGCCAAGATTGTCAGCACATCGTTTGCACACATCGCCCCAGCATTGAATCAGCAACTGATGAAACTGGGCCCAATCAGCAAGGTCAGATAACACCCATGACATCAAAATTGCTTGACAGATGTGAAGAATATTTGCAGACCTATACCATGGGTGGGCCGGTCTATCGTGTCGATGTGGATGCAAACGGCAAGAAAATCCGTGACTATGCAAAATCCACGGAATACTATTCGTTGGGTGATAAATATAAATTGGAAATTGATTTTAACCGACCAATTTCCCTGACGATAAAGGACAAGACTTTTAACAAAGTCATATTCACAGAAATGGATCCAGTTGAAATTATGGACATGCGATATGCGTTGGAATCAATGGCAAAACAAACGCGTCATACCAATCAGGCACGCGCCACAATCGCCAAGTTGCCGATAGTTAATAAATCGGTCACAACGCATAACTTTTTACAACACCTGGCCCAGGCATTTACAAACTTTATCAAGGTGCATTAACCCCGCCCGATTTGGGCGGTTGGTTTTTATTACTTTGAACTAATTGGCACAATAACGCTACTGTCATATGTACACATATTTCCAGCCGCACCATCAACTGCCAAACCTATCAGCCCACCAAAGACTACATTTCCAAAAATCCATGGATTCACA
>JAZTWE010000003.1:0-6810 GCA_045635705.1 Candidatus Enterousia sp. | reverse complement strand
TGACCGTCTGTACAGTAATATGTCTTGGTCGCCTTGGGAAATTTATACCACACCATATTCGTGTCGCTGTCTGACCCGAACCAGTCATAGCATACCACGCCATCAGCATCTGTGCCTACAGAAACGCGTACCGATGCCTCATACCCGCCGGTTGCAGATGAACACGGTTTCATACCAATCATCCGTTGTACTTCTTGTTCGGTTGCGGCACCTGTTTTTGCCCATTCCTTGACCATATCATTGACCCAGTTTACTTCCGCACTGGTTGGAACACAGTCGCCTTCTAAATCTTTTTGTTTTGCACTTAAACTGCGCACATTGCTGACAAAGCCCAACACGCTACCAATCAGGCTGCCGGCGTTATCCTGGGCGGATGCTTGCTTGGTCGCGACCGGGGCGGCCTTTTTAATAGTAATCGCCGCACGGGCGTCATCCGCGCCCACCACAGAAATCGCAAACAAAAGCAGTAAAAATTTTTTCATCTCTCTTGATGTGCATTATAACACAAAAAATTATACGAATAAATATAAAAATTGCTTTTTGTTTATATGCGCGCTAAACTGATACTGTGAAAAAAGACAAACGGAACTTTATTATCTTTGCAAAGCACCGGCGACTGAAACGCCTGTGGCAATTCTTTTTTACCGGCTGGGGTCTGGTGATGGTCGCGGCATTGGTTGCGGGTTCCTTGTTTACCAAGCAGTTGTTATGGACGCCAATATCCGCGATTAACATGACAGATATCGTCAGTAATCAGTTCAAGATGTCGGGCGCATCCTTTGTTGGTACTGATAAAAATGGTCGTCCATTCAAGATTCGTGCAAAAACCGGTCGTCAAGAATACGATAGCCCTGACATCATATTCCTGGACGATGTTGACGGTGTAATTACCCGCCAATCTGGTGGCACGGAAATCACAGACAACATAACCGCCCGCACGGGTCAGTTTAATCGCGCTAAAAAGACGATAACCTTGACCGGTAATGTGCATGTAAATTCCAGCAATGGTGATAAACTACGAACAGATGAATTGGTGATACGATTATGAAACAGTCTATATTGCGTGTTGAACATTTATCAAAATCATACGGCAAGCGTATGGTTATCAAGGATATTTCACTGGTCGCGCGCCAGGGTGAATCTGTTGGTCTGTTGGGGCCAAACGGTGCGGGAAAAACAACGGCATTTTATTGCATCACCGGCCAACTTAGTGCAACCGGTGGTCAAATTTTCCTGAATTCCCAGGATATTACCCACCTGCCGTTTTATCAGCGTGCGCGCCTGCACATTGGATATTTGCCCCAGGAAAACAGTGTTTTTCGTGGCCTGACGGTTGAACAGAATATTATGGCAATATTGGAAGTTGTCGAACCAGACAGAAAAAAACGCAAAAAGAAACTGGATTCTTTGTTGGATGAATTTTCGATTTCTGCCCTGCGAAACAGTCCTGCGACGGCGCTGTCGGGTGGGGAACGTCGCCGTGTTGAAATTGCGCGTGCACTGGCAAATGACCCAAAGTTTATTTTGTTGGACGAACCGTTCGCGGGGATTGACCCAATCGCGGTTAATGAAATCCGCAGTTTGGTGTCACAGTTAAAGAATCGTGGCCTGGGGGTTATCATCACCGACCACAATGTTCGTGAAACATTGGGTATTACTGATCGCAGTTATGTTTTGCACGATGGCAAGATTTTGAAGCACGGCACGACCCCTGAAATTGTTCAGGACGAAATGGTTAAAAAAGTTTACCTGGGCGAAGATTTTGTTATGTAAAAAAACAGCCACCAAAACGGTGGCTATTTTTTTTATCGTGACTTTGGCGTATAGTATTGCAGTGAATCCAGGGTGTATTGCCGTTTTGCAATTTCTAAACGCTGTTTGTTGATTTCTTTGTTTTCATTTACTGCCCGTTCGGTTGAACAAGTATTTAATGCTATAATCACCAACAGAAACAGTGCAAAAAACGTCCGTGTGCCGGCGGGCTTTGTACGAATTGGGTCGTCAAAAAAATCCTGGGTGATTTTTATCTTTTTTTCACTCATTTACGCGCCCCCCATTAAAACCATGTCCATGGCTGAAATACTTTCAATAACCCCAGGGCGGTGCGCTTGTCCGCGTATGTATGGCCGCATCGTGGGCATACATTAAACGGCTTTAACATTGCCTTGGTCTTTTTGTACATCAAGAACCAGATATACATACCGACCGCCCACACCGCGATAACCAGTCCCCACGCAATATAACCAAAATATTGGTTTACTGTGCTGGTGATGATTTGAACGGTGCTCAGGCTGGATTTTTCCAAATCGTTATAAATCTTGGTTGCGACCGGCCATGATGATGGACGCCATGGGTAAACATGTTCAATCCCATAATTGGTCAACAATGTTGTTCCCAAACCACCACTGTTTTTATCCAGTTGTGATTTAACCGCTGCATCAATCATTGTGTCAACTTCGGCCTGGGCGACACGGGTCAAATCTGTTTTAATTTTATCCAATTGTTGATTAACCTTTTGCGCGGTTGCGTCAACCGATGCGATTGCGTTATCTGCCTTGGCCACAGTCTTGTCCACTTTGGCGACGGCTTCGTCAACCTTGTCCGTTTTTACGCCAAATTTGCTGGCCAGTCCGGTTAATTTTTTCACGCCGCTTGTTTTTTCTTTGACATCTGCGGTGGCATCTTTGGCCTTGGCGGTTGTGTCTGTCACTGTGCCGACGGCTTTTTCAGCAACCTTTACCTGGTCAACGGCCAATGCGATTGGTTTTTCCAGGTTGATTGCATCCTTGACCCCGTCCAGCAATTTTTCATACTGTTCAACAATGCCGCGTTGCAGGTCAAAGAACATCGACACAACAATCGATTTTTTTATTGGCTGGGAATAAGTGTTTTTGATATGCAGCGGCAACCAAATAACCAGTGCAATCCAAATAACTGATACGATTGTAAATGTGCGCTTGGTCCATGTGATAACAGATTGTTTCTTTGCGACTGTTTTTGCGCCGCCCCGATCAATAACTTCGATTTGTTTTTTTGCCATAAAAAAATTCCTTTACTTTATATCAGGAGTTTATACGATTGCGCAAACACATTGCAACAGATTATTTCGTGTGTTCATAGAACTTGGCGATTTCTTTCTCAAATGCTTCGACAATGTGTGGCATAGTGTTATGCTGATACAGCATAATCTGTTCCAGGGTGCAACAATATGTCGTGGCTTTGTCGCGGCTATCAAACGCCATAACTTCAAAGCGCGGGTTCATCAAATACGCCCCGGCGCGATTTTTCTTTAACAACAGTGCATGAATATACGACATTGTCGCATCATTAACCCGTGTCAGTGCTAAATAGAATTTGTCCTTTTCACCCAGTGTTAATAATGGGTGTGCTGATTTTGATTTATTCACCAGTGTACCTCTTGATAAATTCGTTTTTGAATGCGGCAAACCGTCCCTGTTCAATAGCGGTGCGTATGCCATGCATTAAATCTTGATAGAACCACAGGTTATGCTGGGTCAGTAATGTTGCCCCCAGTATTTCATTGCACTTAATCAGGTGATGAATATACGCGCGCGACAGTTTGCATGCCGGACATCCACACTGGTCATCCAGCGGCCGTGGGTCGTCACGGAATTTTGCGTTTCGCATATTCATTGTGCCGTCGCGTGTAAATGCCTGAGCTGTACGGCCTGCGCGTGTCGGCATTACACAGTCAAACATATCGATACCGCGTTCAACCGCGCCCAAGATATCCAATGGCGTTCCCACGCCCATCAGATAACGTGGCTTGTCCGTGGGCAACAATGGCGTTGTTGTGGCAATCATATCGAACATAACGCTTTGTGGTTCACCAACCGCCAGTCCACCAACGGCATATCCATCAAACCCGATGTCCACCAATGCGCGCGCCGACTTTTCGCGCAGGTCAGGAAAATCCGCCCCTTGGACGATGCCAAATATACCGTATCCTGGTCGGTCAATAAATGCATCTTTGCTGCGTTTTGCCCATCGGGTCACCATATCGACATTTTTTTCGACACGTTCGCGTGGTGCAGGCAATTTCAGGCATTCATCCAAAACCATTGTTATATTTGAATCCAGTTGGTGCTGGATATGTACAGAATCTTCTGGGCGCAGAAAGTGCTTTTTTCCACCGTCAAAGTGCGATGTAAACTGTACGCCTTCTTCGCTCATTTTTGTCAGCGTTGACAGGCTCATCACCTGGAACCCACCACTGTCGGTCAGGATTGGCCCGTGCCAACCACCAAATTTGTGCAGTCCCCCCATCTGTTCAACTAAATCACCCCCTGGTCGCATCATCAGGTGATATGTGTTGCCCAAAATAACCTGGGTTCCGGTGGCGGCCACTTGGTCCATGGTCAGTGCCTTGACCGTTGCTGCGGTTCCCACCGCCATGAATGCAGGTGTTTGAAATGTTCCGTGTGCGGTTTCAACCGAACCGCGCCGCGCGTTGCCATCTGTGGCAATAAGATTAAATTTTAATGACATATCAAAAATGATAACACAATTTTTCCCCCGCGCAACTGAAAAGCCCCATGTAAAAAACGACCGCAGACACACTATCAACGGTTTCTGATAGCGGGCAAAATAAATATTGCTGGTGTAAAATGATCAGTCCAGCAATCTCTAAATGGGTTTACGTGACAGGTTTTAACGATACAGATGTTTGTATGGGCAGTTGTTCATATAGTTGTTATATGGCAACACAAATGAGCGACTTTCGAACTACTTTATTTTCAAACCTGAGTGATTAAGGGGGCACCATGAAACGAATAATATTTTTATTGGCGTGTGTGCCAATTGTAGCGCATGCCGCCGCCCCCAGCACCAGTTGCCCATCGGGATATATTGCGGTTGATTCGCCGTATATTACCATTGCGACCAGTTGTCCCAGTGGCACGGTATCGGTCGGCGATGCGGAATCGTGCCTGGTATCAAGTCCGTCGGGTGATTGCATAATGTATGCGCCAGTTGGTGTGTCATACACGAACAGTACTGGCACATACGAATACACCACACCGTGTGCAATGCAATAAAAATCCCCCGTCAGGGGGATTTTTTATTTCACAAACGAATAATCCATTTTCAAGTGGTCTGGATTATAATTGCCGTTCATAATGGCCAAGGTATCTTCGACGATAACCAGTTCTTCGTTGGTGGCAATCATCAGGATTTTTACCTTGCTGTCTGGGGTGCTGATTACTGCTTCGTCAACGCCCTTACGTGCCAAGGACACAGCGTTCTTTTCCTTGTCCAGTTTTATCCCCAGCTCTTCCAGTCCTTCACAGAACTTTTCACGCAGGTAATCGTCGTTTTCACCAACGCCCGCAGTAAATACCAGTGCATCAACATGCCCCAGTTCTGCCATGTATGCGCCAATGTACTTCTTTACATTGTGCACTTCCATATCAATGGCCAGGCGGCACAAATCATTTTCGTCTTTGTTGCCTTCGACATCGCGGCGATCGGCAAAGCATTCTGTAATACCCATCAGTCCGGAATCCTTGTTCAAATGTTTCTGCATTTGATCGGCTGTAATCCCCAGTCTGTTCATTACATACAGAACGACCCCTGGGTCCAAGTCACCTGGACGTGTGCCCATTGTCAACCCGGCCAGTGGTGTCATACCCAACGAAGTATCAACGCACACACCGTTGCGGATTGCCGATGCCGATGCGCCCGAACCAATATGCAGTGTAATCAGGTTGCACTGATCGGCCGGTTTGCCCAGCATTTTTGCCGCGCGTTTTGAAACATACAGGTGGCTGGTTCCATGGAAACCATAGCGACGAACCCCCAGTTCACGATACCATGCGCTTGGCACCGCATAGCGATATGCATAATCTGGCATTGTCTGGTGAAATGCGGTGTCAAATACGGCGACCTGGGTTGCGTTTGGCAGCAACTGTTTTGCGGTCACAATCCCCATCAGTGCCGATGGATTGTGCAGTGGTGCAATCGCAGACAGTTCATCAATTGTTTTGATAACTTCATCATTGATTTCCACAGACGATGCGAATTTATCACCACCCATAACGACACGATGGCCAACGCCCTTGATTTCGTTCAGGTCAATTGATGCTTCGCGCAGCATAAACAACACGACATTCAATGCTTCGTCGTGGTTTTTCATCGATGTTTCTTTCTTTTGTTTTGTGCCATCAGGATACTTTTGGGTCACAAAAGAATCAGGCAAACCGATTTTTTCAACATTTCCACCCACCACGGCAGATTTTGTATCGGCATCAAAAACTTGATATTTCAGGGAAGATGAACCACAGTTCAAAGCAAGTATATACATGTTTTATCCTTTTTTACGCGCACAGCATAGCAAAAGGATTTATCTGTTTCAACAGTAAACTCTGAATTTAAACGCCCAATTTTCATCAGTAATATTTGTGGCCGCGCCTGATGATTTGTGGCTGACCCACCATTGTTCATTGGCGATAAACATTCGTATAAATAATTGTCCGTTTGACTTATATGTGTGTGGCAGTGGATTTGTACGCGCCCCGATACCAAATGCATAAACTGTGTCACCCGCATTGTATCCTGCATCGTCGTTTTTACAGACCAATGCGACCTGGATAAAAATTGGTTCGCGTGAAATATCCATACTGGTTTCGATACAGGCTGTATTGTTCAGTGTTGGCAATTCGGGACTTTCAGTAAATGTGGGCGTAAAGCGGGCAATTGTTTCCGCCCAAAATTCATCAGACACTGATGTGATATCTGTTTTTTTTGCTATTATAAAACCGCCCAGTGTTTCCCCGTCGTGTACGCGCAGGG
>JAZTWE010000002.1:0-39394 GCA_045635705.1 Candidatus Enterousia sp. | reverse complement strand
ATCCCGCCAGTATTTACACCGTCAACGACGGTGTTTTTTTTATTGTGTGACGGGGCGAAGAACCCGCGGGTTCGGAACGTCAGTTGGTGAAAACAAGCGTATGCGCCGTTTGAACCTTACGCAGTGAAAGGGGCCCATCGTGGCGACGCGCCACAGATGGGAATTTACAACCCCGTCAATCCCGCCAGTATTTACACCGTCAACGACGGTGTTTTTTTATTTGATTTTGTGCGGTCTTGTATTATCATATACCCCGTACAAGAGAGATTATGTCACCGCGACCATATCGCGACGGACAAAGACCCCATGGAATATTCGTTGTTATTATAACAAAATGTCAATTGGGGCATTGGGGTTCTGCCATCAGATTCACTACCAATAAAGATTTGTCTTTATTAGCAATGAATTCAAATGGCAGGACAAAATATTAACTATAAAAAAGGATTGTTATAAATGATAAGAGTTCGCACAAAAGCGGCTGCGCCAAAAAAAGAAACAAAAAAAGAGGCAAAAGGCGCAAAACCAAAAACACCTGCGAAAATCACAGGGAAAACAAAACATGAATCTGACCAAAACGACAACAAAGTATATTTTATGGCGTTGGGTGGTTTGGAACACATTGGTCAAAATATGTACTTGTATAAGTACCAGGGTAAATACCTGGTCGTGGATTGTGGTATGGGTTTCTTGGACGAAGAAATCGGTGCCGGTGATGTTCAATACTGTGATACAACATGGCTGGAAAAGCGCAAGAAAGATGTTGTTGGCTTTGTAATCACCCACGGCCACGAAGATCATATTGGTGCATTAAAATACATTTGGCCAAAATTCAGAAAGCCGATTTATTGCACCCGTTTCCCGGCGGAAATCTTGCGCCAAACATTTGCGGGTATTGAACTGGACTTTAATCCAAAAACAGACATTATTGAATTTGACCACAATGGTGCGACACTGGATTTGGCACCATTCCAGGTTGAAACATTTCATGTCACCCACAGTGTACCCGAAGCACAAATGTTAATTATCAAGACGGGTGCGGGCAAAATCTTGCACACAGGTGACTGGACATTTAACGATGATATTCCAATCGAAGCGCCAACAGATTTTGCGCGTCTGCGCGAAATTGGTTCTGATCCACAGTTGTTGGCATGTATGTGTGATTCAACCAATGCATCAAAACAGGCGGTTCAAACAACAGAAACCCAGGTTCGTGATACCCTGACTGAAATTATGAAAAATGCCCCTGGGCGTGTATTTGTGACGGGATATTCACGCAGTTTGGCGCGTATGAAAATGTTTGCCGAGGCGGCCCGTGCCGCTGGCCGTGTTGCTGCGATTAAAGAACGCAGTAACCCAAATCCTGTGCCATATGTTGGGTTGCCTGAATTCCGTGAAATTGGTATGAAGTTTGGCTACCTGGGCAAGGATGAAATTTACCTGCACAGCGAAATTAAAGACCTGCCCGCAGAAAAACAGGCGATTTTCCTGACCGGGTCCCAGGGCGAAAAATTTGCGATGTTGACCCGTCTGTGTCGTGGCCAGGTCAAAGAATTAAAACTGATGCCAACCGATACCGTGTTGTTCAGTTCGATTATTATCCCAGGTCGTGAACAAGATGTATCGTTCTTGTACAACAAATTGGCGCGTATGGGTATCAAGACACATACAATCTTTGATACTGATAAATTGCACGCCAGTGGTCACGCCGGTCGCCCAGAATTGGAACGTTTCTATGATATGGTTCACCCCCAGGTATCTGTCCCAATGCACGGTGATTATATTAACGAAATGTTGAATGGTAAAATGGCGATGGAACGTGGCGGTGCCAAGCATATGATGGTTGTGCACAATGGTGAAATGGTTGCCTTGTCTGATGGCGCCGAACCATATGTTGCTGAAACAATCGAAACATCTTATGTTGTAATGGAAGGCGAAACAGAACGCAGTGCCGACGACCAGGTTTACAAAAATCGTAAAAAGATTGCCACAAACGGTGCTGTGTTCGTCACATTGCCTGTGGACAAGCGTGGATTCTTAAAAGGTGTGCCAGAGGTATCCAGTGCAGGTATCTTTGAAACCGACACAACCGGGTTTATGAAACGCCAAATTCAGATTGAAATCACCAAGGCGATTGATAATTTGACCAAGGCTGAACGCAAGGACCGTGACAATTTGATTCGTGCGGTTCAGGTTGCATCAAACCGCGTTGTGCGTGCATCGTTGGGGGCTGATAAAAAGCCACAATACAGTGTACACTTTGTGCAGAAATAAAAAAGAACCGCCAGTTGGCGGTTTTTTATTTACACTTTTGGTACATTAACTCGTTCATGCGTTTCATATGTTCATTGAACTTTTTGTGTTTTTGTTGTAATTGTGGATCTTGTTCTTGATACAGTTGCAGTGTCGCCTGTTGCAGCAGATTTATTTTATAAATAAACTTGTTGCCGTATTCAATTGTTGGCTTTGGGTTCAGGGTTAACTTGCTGTCCGGGTTCAAGTATTTAATTTCGTTCGATTGACCCGATTGGTAAAAGATTCCACCAACACCTGCCTGAAAGTCCAAACAATGTGATTTTACATATTCTGTATCGTACAGTGGCACATTGACAAAGGGTTTGAATATCGGTTGATAAATCGTAATAGTATTCGGATCGCGTTGAATTGCGTTTACAACTGGTGCAGATCTGCGTTCTTTACCTTTGACCAATACCGGTTCAATATGTTCGTTGGAACGATAATACAGTGCCGTTGCGTATGGAAAACCCAATTTTCGTGACACCAGTGAATGTGATGCAACATTTGTAAAAACATAATCGTTAATCATCAGTTGGAATCCACATGGCATATACTTAAATATCGGCGAACCTGTGCCGGTAAAACCAATGCCTTTGCAACTGCTGTCTTTTATTTTTTCAACAATCAACATTCTGTCGGTGTATCCAACGCGTTGATCGATAAATGTGTGCGGCTTTACGGTATCCAGGTCTTTGTCCAAATATAGTTGCCCCAGCCATAAACCAACACGCACCTTGTCGAACCAGTCCAACAACAGGTTAATTTCGGTCGCGGATATGGGCTGTTGATTCATGATGTTCATCATGATTGGTTTTATCTGGGCCTCCATTGCGGCGTATTTGTCATTGCATGCCGTGCACGCTGGAAATGTAAAACCGATAAATGGAATTTTGTTTTCCGCATCATCAGCCGACATGATAACAGGCATCTTTGCGCGTTGGGTATAGTTAATCAGCCATTGCGGAATAACATGCTCCTTGTTTTTATTTTGGGGTGTGTTTCCGCAAAAAATACATACTTTTGACATTTTGTTTCCTTAATTACACATATGATTATAGTACAAAAGTACAGGTTGTCAATAATGGCTTGCCTTTTATTTGTTGCAAGTTGTATAAAAACTATTTTACAATACATATGCAACTTAATCACAGGGGGTGTTTCATGGCGCAAAAAATTATTGTCACTGGTGGTGCGGGATATATTGGTTCGCATACTGCGGTGGCCTTGCAGAATGCAGGATACGATGTTGTTGTATTGGACAATTTATCTAATTCCCAGATTTCATCGCTGGACGGTGTTGCGGCGATAACAGGCGTACGCCCCGAATTTATAAATGTTGATTGTTCTGATTTTGATAAAGTGCGCCATGCGTTTTCGTTGCATTCCGATGCGTTTGGGGTTATTCACTTTGCTGCGTTAAAGGCCGTGGGCGAATCCGTTGAAAAACCATTGTTGTACTATCGTAATAACCTGAACAGTCTGATAAATGTGCTGGGGGTAATGCGTGAATTTAATATTCCCAACATTGTGTTTTCGTCATCTGCGACGGTCTATGGTGTTCCTGAAATTTTACCTGTCACCGAAGAAACGCCACTGCAACCCGCCACATCCCCATATGGCCAGACCAAGGTTATGGGCGAAAGTATAATTCGTGATACTATTCATGCAAACCCACAAATGCGCGCGACACTGTTGAGGTATTTCAATCCAATTGGCGCACATCCATCGGGGTTGATTGGTGAACTGCCAAACGGTGTTCCGAATAATTTAATGCCATATATTACACAAACAGTCGCCGGTATTCGTCCGTTCTTGAATGTTTTTGGCAATGATTATGATACGCCCGATGGTTATTGCGTGCGTGACTATATTGATGTTAATGACCTGGCGGCGGCACATGTTGCGGCATTGCGGCGCATGATAAACAGTGATGATGCGTCTGGTGTTGCTGTGTTTAACCTGGGGACTGGTCGTGGGGTATCTGTGATGGAATTGGTTAATGGGTTCCAGGCGGCAACGGGCTTGGCTGTGCCATACAAAATTGCGCCGCGTCGTGCGGGTGATGTCCCGGCGATATGGGCTGATGCGTCATTGGCTGCGCGTATTTTGAATTGGCGTGCAGAAACACCGCTGGTTGAAACATTGGCGTCTGCATGGCGTTGGCAACAAACGATATCAGGTGCTAACTCATAACACATTGACAGCATTTGAATTTGTGGTACTGTGTACCCCATGACAGAATATTCAAAATCTATATCAGACATAATATACGACACAGAACATTACGAGGTTGAGGTGCTGTTTTACCTGACCCAGTATTGTAATTTACAGTGTTCTGGTTGCTATATGCATGCATCGCCAAATGCATCGCGTATGCTGTTGCCGTACAGTGATTTGAAATTCTATCTTGATGAATTTGAAAAAATACAGAATTTTACACAGGCTGTGACTTTTTCAGGCGGTGAAATTTTTACCGCCCCAATCGGTTATGTTCAGGCTTGTTCGCACATCGTGCTGGATCGTGGTTTGGGATTACAGTTAAAAACAAATGGTGCGTGGGTCCGTGATTCTCAACAGCGGGATTCTGTGATGAATATGTTGTCGCGCTTGCAGCCGCGGCGTGGCTTGGTCGCAGACGAACAAGAAATAAATAGTTTTCTATCCAGGTATCCGCGATGGTTCTTGCGCATGCTGGGGCGCGATGTGGTGCGGGAATGGATGTATAAAAAACTACCGACTACATCACTGCTAAGTATGGTTGTGTCTGTTGATGATAAATTACACCCCGCCCAGTCCGCAGATTGGTTTGTAAAAATCGCAGATTCAATAACCACAAACAAAAAGTTGCGTGACACGGTTAATCTAAAAACCTTTACATTGTCTGAATCTGTGCCGCTATTGGAAAACCAGGTTTTGAATAACCCAAAATTAAATGTGCAAGATTTTCAAAAGTTTCCTGGTGCCTGGGCGGCAAAATATACGATTAACGGCGCGCGTGTTGAATCTTATGTTGGTGAATTTGTTGATACTGGTGCGGTGCCAATGACAAAAAAGTTATCCGAAATTACTATGCCGCCCATTGGGAATGCGCGTGGCCGATTGGTTTATTGCTTTTACCCCGACGGTACCGTTGGATTTGATTGTAATTATTTGGAATCGGTGGGTCGTGTTCCATACAGGGACAGTGCCGGCAATTTGAAAACCCTGGCGCAAATACAGCGTGATATACATGCCAAACTGGTTTCGGATTACACCTGCGCATCACAAAAATAACCCCACAGAAAAATGCATCCCTTGTCGGGGGGTAAAGGTGGATTATTGCAGTTTTTGTAATTGACAATAAAACAATTTGTGCTATATTGCGCGATATGATAGATAAAGATGAAGCAATCTTGATTTCCACAGCTGGTGACACGGACAAAGGAAATTTTTTCCAGCGTTTTCGTGAACGGTTGGTATATCCTTTTCAAAAAAAGCGTTTTTATGCCCAGTGGGAAAATGCGCCAATGGACATGCGTTTTCGTCTGACGAATAAATGCAATGAAAATTGTTCGCGTTGTTTTGAATGTTCTGGTCCCAGCAATCCGTTAAATTCCGTTCCGGTTGCGGATGTTGCTTTTTATGTAAACAGCGGCAACCACACATTTTCTGATCTGTATATGACAGGTGGCGAATGGTCGCTGATATACGACATTCATCCACACTATATGCGTGAAATATTTGATAGATTGAATTTTGAAAAGTCATCAGAATATATATTGCAAACAAATGCGCGCTGGATAGATGGACCGCACAGCGATGAAATACTTGGGGACATAAAATATATTCAATCCAGGCTAAAGGCACAAAAACGTATATTCAAGCTTGATATGTCCGTGGACAGATATCGCAGCGATAAAAGTATTAAATGCGTGCGCGATGTTGTTTGTGCAATTGCTTCTGATAAAGAATTTGATAACACAAAAATTCGTCTTATGTCGTGTGCTTTGGATGCGCGAATGGCAAACGAACGTGTTTTAACCCCCGAATTTTTTGCTGAACGCGGTATAGAATTAAAGTTTGAAAATCGTTCATGGTTTAATCCGTATTTCCAGGTCTGCTATGCAAATAATACGCGTATTGTAATTCATGAAGAAGGCCCAACAATGCGTATTGGTCGCGCCAAACAAAATAACATAGGGTATAAAATTTATGACCCGCAATTACAGTGTGGTGGCTTGCAGCCGGAACGCACTTTAATGGAATTAGCATTGCGCGAGGATGGCATGATAAAATGGCACAATTGGTATGACTGGGATATAATGGTCCCATACAAAGATTCTGATGGCCAGTACAAGCCGCTATCGCAAATTCGCACTGAATTGGTTGATATGGTGTGGCCGCGCCTGTTGCGTCATAACATAAAGAATACTGTGTTGAATTTATTGCCTGTATATGGCCTTGTTCGTCAAATTCATGTAAACAACCAAATCAAGAAATCGTACGAAGAAAACAGAAAGCGATTTGTGCATCATGCTACCTATGATGCCTCAATCAAAGAACTGTAATTGTTCATATCGTGCTTTTTGATTGCGACCCGGAATTTAACATTTTCAGAAATTATTATCATAAATAGTTATTTGAGATAAAATGTATTTTTGATATAATTCATGAAGTGATTAAACGATGCTTTCTTACATTTTTATTGGTTTTTAGTACTGCCCAAGCAACAAGCGTTGTTCCGTTTCCGCAACCTCGAAACAATACCCAAACCAAAAAATCTATGTTGCAAGCTGCGCAATTCCCACAGGTGTTTGGCGATTTAAGTTTTTCTGAACAGGTGTCTATAAAATCTAAGGGGTATGAACCTTTCAAAGATATGGAAGTATACGCAGACCTGGTTGTCGCGGGTGAAGAACACTATATAGAGCGCGAATTAGCCCAACTGGAAATAGAACGTCAAAGTGACGAGCAATCAATGTCCCCCCAGGAATATTGTGACAAATATCCCTTGGATTCGGAAAAGTGCAAAACCGACACCGCGGCTATACAAACAATCGTAAACATCGGCAGCAGCCAACAGGCTCAGCCTTATTCTACACCCGCCTTTTCGGGAAGAACCATTGGTGGTACCCCTGTTGTCCCCAGAAACGATATTCACGGCGGTTCTTGCTATCCGGCCGCAAAGAACAATGTGTTTAAAAATGCAGTGTTAACCACCGGACAGTACGAAAAAGATTTGCCCCCATTTGAAAAAGCATTGATAACTGTATTTCGCAAAGAAGGAAAATGTGGCACAATAAAAAATGACCCATGCGGATACACGTGTTATGGTATTGGTTCGGGACCCAAATGTATGAACATCGATGTGCGCAACATTACCCGTGCCGATGCAGAAAAAATTTATTACGATAAATTTTGGAAAAAATACAACATTGGCAAATTGCCCGATGTGATATCTGGTGACGTGTTCTTGGCATCAATGGGCAGTGGTCCATGTACCGCCATAGGTCAATTTCGACAATTTTTAGGACTTGGCAAAGGTTGTAAAATAGATGACGATGTTGTTCGTGCCGCTGAAAACTATAATGGCGACATACATAATGACTGGCTGGATGTACGGCAAGAATTCTTGGTCAGAGTTGCCGAGCGCAGATACAAAAATTCTGTTTTAAAGGGCTGGATGAACTCAATTCGTTTAAAACGCGAAAATGGATGTCATGTTATTCCCGCCGAACCGTTATACAGATAACTATCTCACTCAATTGCGCGATATCTGATTAAGGCAACAAAATTGTGCCCAACATAAAAATCAACAGGGCAAAGAAAACCAACAAAAAAACGCACCAAACGGTGCTTTTTTATTATTCAAACATTTCCAGCGGAATATTATACTCTTTACAAAAATCATAGAAGAATTCCAAAAAAGCTTGAATTTTTGGGCTTTTTATAGTCATTGGGTTACCTATGCCAGTTAAAATATATTCATAATCAAATTCAATGTTCGGAACTTCTACAAGTCGTTCATTTCTCATCGTACACCATTCTGGCATCAGCGATATTCCTGCGCCATCACATACAAGTTGATACAAGATAGACGCTGAATCTGCAGTAACATTTAGCTTCTTAGCTTTTTTTAAAATAAAATTACATTCGGGCAGTTGCAAAAATTTTTGTCTGATACATAATTCAAAATTTTCTAACATATCATCCATATCCTTCGGAACACCATGTTTGCGCAAATATTCAGGAGTCGTATAAAATTTAGTTTTAGTTTTAAACTTAAACAACGGGTTGCTTCCTGGTATCTTTGGCAATGACCGAATATCAATAATAGATATATCAGGATTAGACATATTCATATGGCGATTAGTTAAAATATCCAAACGAATTTTAGGATGCTTAGCATAAAGCTTGTACAATTCAGTAAACAAACGGCTGCCGGCAAAACCTTCTTCGGTCCATATTGAAATATATCCAGTCAATTCGTCTGGTCCTGTAATATTTTGAAAAATATTATCAAGTGCGTTTGATATATTTTCTATATCAGCATACAATTGCCGTGTTGTATTAGTTGGCACACTGCCAGAAGAACTGCGTATCAACAAACGCGTTTTAAATCTTGCCTCCAGATCCGCTATCATTTTTGACATATTCGAATGTTTAAAGCCGTTTCGTTCAGCTGCAGCCTGAATCTGTCCCAGATCAATAACCTCTTTTAATGCTAATAATTCCCGCAGAAATGCAATTTTTGTTTTAATGGTTGGCATATATATTCCTTTATATTAATAGTCTTTCCATAGTACTATAGGAAAACATTCTAAACAATTATATTTTTTTTAGGAATAAAAGCTGTCTATATCTGCACAAAAATAACCAAAAAAACCCAGAAAAACATAGACTTGTCACGTTTATAGTCCCCTTTTTATACATTGTCTGGCCTAAAAAGAGCATAAAATAAAACATAAAAACCTATTCTATAATTCCTTTGTGTCCAACAACAATACCAAGGAGTAAAAAAATGACACACTCAGATGTTTGGTTCGCTATTGACTCATTCGCCAAAGAACATAAAGTTTCCTGTTCAGGATTGGCAAAACGCAGCGGATTAGATGCAACAACGTTTAACAAAAGCAAACGTTGGTCTAAATACGGGCAACCGCGCTGGCCATCTACCAACAGTATTGCAAAGATATTGGAAAGTACCGGCGCCAGTCTTTATGACCTTACAAAATATTTTTCTACACCTTCATCTTCGGCACAACAAGCTATATAAAAGTACAGACAAAAACAAAAATCGTCCGTTTGGACGGTTTTTTATTGTGTGCCCCATGTGGGCGGCACACTCAACATAAAAATCAAAAAAGCAAAGAAATCTAAACAAAAAACGCACCGTTTGGTGCGTTTTAAAACGGGTAGCCCTTGTCGGGATGCCAAGGCGAGTCCAAAGTCCAAGATTTCCAATGGTTTCAGACAGTTGATTTCTCAGTCTGCATCACGGTTTGCATCGCATAGCATTTTGATAAAAAATATGATAAAATATATGAGATAAAAAAGATTTACAAATGAAATTATTGAATAAGTCTGAAATTTTAAGTGCCTTATCAAAACATCCCATTGGTCGGGGAACCGAGGCGACTACATACGATGCTGGTCGCTATGTTGTGCGTGTGCCGCATACTGTAAAAATTGATAAAGCATTCAGGGAAAATTTATCAAACGGTACATACAACTATCAAAAGGTTGATAATATACACGGTCGCCGCAATTTTGGTCAGCCATTGTATAATTTAACAGACCCGAAGTCGGGGGCTGTGATGTTGTCTGTTTGTAAAAAGGTGGATGGAATTACCACAAACGATTTGGTCGAAGAACCATTGACGACAAAACAAAAATCCGATGCGATGGCTGTGGCAATTGAAAAGATGCGCATAATGGCATCTGCACCACAAAAATCTTATCGCAGGCTGGTTGATGATTTGAATCATCTGGCTGGCACAAACTTTACCATCGACCCGTGCGAGGGGAATATGTTGATAAACCCAACCACTGGGCGTTTTTACATTATTGATTTGCGACCTGTTAAAAATATACGCAATGTGGGTGATTTGATTTTGTTATTGCTGACAGATATTCCAGACATGCCCGATAATGCCGAGTATTTTGAACTAGAGCAAAAGATTGTAAATAAACTGATGCGTGCGGCGCAGTCATGTGGTTTGTCTGTTCCGGAACAGTTAAAACTGAAACCGCGTGCATTAGAGGTTATAAAATCAGAGGCAGCACGCCAGTTGTATAAAAACAATTATCAGAATATCGCATTACATACGCATTCAAAATAAACACCGCCCAATTGGGCGGATTTTTTTATTCGCGCATCACAGTTTTTTATCTGTCGTAATTATTTTTTGCTGATGATATTTGTGCGTTTTCTTGTTGTGTTAATTGGCTAATTCCTTTTTTGAAGGCATTGATATTATCTGTGGCAATGTCGAATCCTGTTAATTTATTTATTCTTGTTATCAAGTGTTGAAAGAATTTTTGTTTTTCTTCATCGGATATTGTTTCATTTTGTTCATGTGTGACATTTCTTGAATATTCGTGCATGATGGCATACAGCAGCATGTTTTGCACTTTTTCTAGATTTATTTTTAATGGGTATTTCTTAGGGGTAATTGCATTGTATTCTGCAATAACCCGACGTGTATAGTCCCATGGCATAGAACTGCCCGATGCATATGCTACAAAATCACGATAAATATTATCTGTGCCTGCCATTTCAAAGTCCAACACAGATAACTGTCCTGTTTTTTGGTCAAACATCAGGTTGTTAACACGCAAATCCTTGTGTGTTAATACATGGAATTCATCTGATATATCTATTGAATCCAGATATTGTTCTGCTTCTAATAATTTATTTGCCAGTCTTTGTGGCATTGCCCCTTCATATGCGTTTATAATGTCGGTTGCGCTATGCAGTTTGGATTTATCAAACATTGTTTTTATTGATTTGTCAGCAGGCTTTATTTCGCCAGCAGAATGCATTGCAACCAAGAAAGCGGCCATTTGTTTTGCTATATTATTTTTTTGTTCTTCGGTCAGGTTGTTCCATAATTTACCATCCAAATCAAAAGTTTGTCCGTTTATTCGTTGTTCTTTGATTATTTGCATACCGTCTTGCTCATTTGTTTCAATTACGGTCGGTAACTGAACCCCAATTGCATAGCCGGATTTTTTAATTCGTTCTATTGTATCGTATCCTGCTTGTTGACGTTTTAAATAACCTCGGTCCCCTGATACAGAATTGTTTTGTTTGATAATAATGTTTGGATTTGTTGGGTCGATATATACGATAGAGTGTGCGCCTTTACCAATAATTTTCATTTCTGGCTTATCTGTGATTTCTTGTGCCATTGTTTATCCTTTATTTCCCACAAATTATACCACACCGCATCACACATTGCATCACAGTTTTTGGTGTTTTGGGCGCATGGGGCGGAAATGGGTTGGAATTGCACACCCCAGTAAAAATAAAAACGGCCCGCCCCGCAATAAAATTACGATTGGCACAAAAATCAAAAAAGCAAAGAAATCTAAACAAAAAACGCACCGTTTGGTGCGTTTCTAAACTGGTGCCGGTTGTCGGACTTGAACCAACGACCTACTGATTACAAAAAATATTCAATGAATAAACCACAAAAACATACAACAAAAAACAAAAGTAAAATCAATGAATCGAGTTTTGTGGTCAATGTAAATTTATGGTGAATTATTATTTCAAATGCCCCACCAGTGCCCCATGAAAACAGGGCGGAAATCAGGCAAAAAAGCATTCTTATTTTGGGACTGTGTTTTTTAACCACTCTTCAATGGCAGGGGGGGTGACACACACTTATAAGACAACCGCATTGCCATGCCACGACAACGCGTTTAATTGGTTTGCGCTGGGTTGGGGTGCGCAAAACCAAAAAACGCATGTCGAGGTGTTTATTTCATATAATAACCAAGTTTTTTCATGTCTTGTTTCCAGTTTTCAACAGAACATAAATTTTCGGCGCCATACTTTTCAATGCTTTTTTGTACTTCTTTTTGCGCCTCTTTTTGCGAATAAACTGGATTGTATGCAAATGCGGCTGCTTCGTATTCCCCAACAGCACGCAATAAGTTTATATAGTCGTACGGGTCATGGTTTTGTGCATATTCATACCACTTGCCTTGTTCTTCTAAAAATTCTGTATATTCTTTCCCTTTTAATTCAGAGCATTTTACTGTTCGGGTCGCCAATAAACGAATTTCATTTTTTATTTTTTCTCTACAAGCCTCCTTTTCGGCGGTTGTGGTTTCGTTTTGTTTTTCGCAATCACTAATATGGTTATATTTTTCTACTAGTTTAAGAAAAGATTCATCTGTTTTTATCGGAGAATTCTCTGGCAAAAAGCGTTTATAATCAAAATACCCCACTTTTGATTCATGATATTCTGGACTTCGACGATATAAAACACATTCGTCAGAATTATCAAAATATCCATTATACCCACTCTTTTTAGTGCATTCTAATTTGATGTTGGGCTCTATTAACAAATTACGCTTTGTACATTGATACATTTCTTCTGTTCCAAAATCCATAAACTCGTCAACTATTTCATACCCCAACTTAAAAGGAAAGCCATATATCCAAGCCGCTAATTGTAGTTCCGTGATGTCATCTGGCGTTGGACAATGATACTCATTCTCATAAGCTTCAATAACTAGTATCGGATCTTTTTCTGCATATAAAGCATTTGAAAACAGCTCTGCCCGTTCGTTGTACGTTTTCATTGTTGTGCATCCTGTGCATAACAATATTAAGGTCATCGCAATTAAGTTTTTCATTACTGGACTCCTACTGTTTATTCTTACACACGCCCAAAATGTAAGCGTGTTTATTTTTTAGTTCTGGGCTCATGATGCGCAATGTGGTAAATTCGTAAAGTTCTTGCGGGGTTAATGTGCTCAAAAATTTACGGGCAACACAATCGCAATTTACTGCATTGCCAAAAGCTTGCCTGCATGTGAATGCAATATTTGCCATTTCAGAAATTGCTTGAACGGCTTGTGGCGTCCACATTTCTTGACATCCGATGTTGCCCGCATTGTTCGCCACATCCGCATTGTACTTTTCCAGATATGATTCATTGCATTGAAAATCACCATGCTTTTTTATAACTCCCACAGCCTTATCCATATCTTTTTCTGATTTTGTTGCCATGCACATAACTGTGGAAAAGTGACAAAAATCTTCTGTTTTATTCGCGCCACCTGTATTTAACGCCATTACAAATTCTGGCATTGCGTCTAAAATACAGTGACAGGATTTTTTTTGAAAATCATAAAACAAGTCTAAATCAGCATTACTAGCATCACAACCCGCCAATCCGATAACGGACGCCAATAATAAAATACTTGTTTTCATTTTACGCTCCTGTTGTTTAATTAAGAAAAACCACCTGACAAAGCGGGTGGTTGGAGGTTCGAAACTATAATGCTCAGAAAATAGCGGGCTTATTCAATATATTCACCGCCCTCCAACCATGTTGGTTGGAGATATTTTCTACCTTCGCAGGCACTGAGCATAAACGGGTTTCGACGCCCAACACAGCAATCGCCATGTCAAAGTATATACTACACTAAAAAATGACAAAAATCAAATGTTCAACATAATAGGGTGGGGTATAGTATAATGATGTGGTATGTAAATAACATGTGCGGGTATGCTGTTGGTATATGTTGGCGTGGCAGGCGGTGGGGTATGTGTGGAGCATTAAAGAAATACCGCCCACAATGGGGCGGTTCTTTACAACGGTTTTTGTGCCAATATTTCGCCAATGCTTTGCGGTTCGTCTGCCCGCCCGTCCGTTATTGCTAACGCAACAGGTGTTGCGGGCAATGGTTCATGCGCTGCGCTGGCTTTTACCAGTTCTGCCGCCTTGGTTTTACCAATGCCCATTTCTTGGGCTATTGCGCGCGAAGACATGCCTTGTGCACTTAATTCGCGCGCACGCGCCAATTCTTGCGCATATTTGGTGTTTTGTGGCGCAATGTATTCGCATGTGTCCCACACAAGTTTAGTGCCGTTTTCCAGTTCGCGCAGTGTGACTTTGCATGCCGATAAATCAGCGCCCGCCACCGCGCGCGACTTGGTATAACACACAATAAAACATGCGCCATCGGTTGCCTTATAGCCATCTGGTTGTTCCAGTTTTATAATGGCATCCATGATGTCTTGTTTTTTACTGGTGCCACGATTGTCGCCATTTTTTCCTGCGTGGTCAATGACCAATACCGTTTTTCCCATGCGTTTTAAGTTTAGCAACCATTTCTGCATGGGGAGCCAACTTTCCGCCTCGTTCTCGCGCCTATGGGGGCACAGCACAGAAATATTATCAATAACAATAAAATCAATATTTGTTATCATTTTTTCGATTTCTTTCTGTGTGTTTTCATCGGTTAGGTTTGGGGTCGGTTCGTTTTGTAAATCTGCACTTAAAAACGCAAGGTTTTTAATGCCACTAAACTTTTCGCCAAACCCCAATGCAAGTGCACGAACGCGGTCTTGCAAGTCGGAGAAAGCCATTTCGCCATCAATATATAGCACTTTGCGTGCGCCCTTGGCTTGAAAGTTCATAACGTCCATTCCGCTTGCAATTCCAAGCGCAATAGAAAGTCCGACAAAGGTTTTTCCTGTGCCACGCTTGGCATACAGCATGCACAATGCTTTTTCTTGTATAAACGGATATAACAGCCAATTTCGCGGTGTTGCAATCATGGTTAACAACTCCAACATGGGGGTTATTTTGTATTTTGACTGTTCCGCAACTGCGGGGGTGTTAATGTCTGGCATTGGCACCCCCTGTTGGCTGTGGTGAAGTGGCGACCCAATCGTAAAACAACTCTTGGTCAATCAGGATTTTGCGCCCAATGCGTTTTATTGCCCCGATTGCTTTCAAGCCGTTCACGTCCTCGTAAAAAATATAGTTCCGCAACGCACCCATGCTAAACGCAGGGTTCGTATCAACGAATTGTTGCGGAGTCATCAGTATGTTTGCCATTTTTTTACCTCTTTGTTATTATTTGTTTGGTTAGTTTTTTGTCATGACACATAAACTATGACGCAAAAAAATGGCAGTGGGTAAAGGTTGCTAGCAAACTACAAATTTTTTTTCCATTCGCGAATATATTTTTTTATAGTGGATTCCTTCAAGCCATGCGGATTATGGTTTTTCATAATCCAATCTGCCGACTTGTGGGTGTCCTTCTTTCTACCAAGAGGGTATGTGCACCATGACATAAACATTTCTTGTTCGATTCCTCTGTATTTAGTATCTCGACCGCGTGCGCCATCTCTGCGCCCCGCGCGTTCAATCCACCCCAACTTGTAGTTCAAGGCGTTGCGAAAACATTTTTCAATTAAAAAGGCAATCGCAGGTTCTTGTTTGGCGATATATTGGTTTAACAGAATAAATGCGGCGGTTTGGAACAGCCAAAATATACTGATGTCGCCATATTCTAAAACCAATTTAGGCGTGTTGCATAAATTGCATGTATTATGCGCCTTGATTAATTTGTTTATGGCGGTATTAGTTTTTTTGGACAGTTTGTTCAAATATTCAATGGCAAGTTCCAATTTTTTTTCATTCAAATACTCATTTGGCAAATGGCTGCCATAGTGTGTGCATAAATCATCATTCCAATTTGCGAGCATGTCTATTATTTGTGCATCGGGTTTTTGCAATGGGTGAATATGTGGGAATAGTTTTTTGTGTGATAATTCTGGCATTTTATTGTCCTCCGAATATTTTAGTGGTCATTTTTTCAACTACGCTTTGTGAATGTTCCTCTGACAGGTGCGCATACCGCTTGGTCATTTGCAAGGTTTTGTGCCCCAGTACTGCCGCAATCTCGCCCATGGTGGCACCGTTCATTGCCAAATAACTAGCGCATGTGTGGCGCAGGTCGTGAAAGTGAAAATCAACCAAGTTGGCATCCGCCATTGCTTTGCGCCAACTGCGTGTTATATCAAACGACTGTATTTTGTTTTGCGCTGGGAATACATAATCGCTGTTCGGGCGTTTCGCAAACAGTTTTTTTATTTCCCCCAATGCGGGCTCAACCAATGGAATGGCACGCCGTTCTTTGTTCTTGGTATCGTGCAAAATAGCGCGCTGTGCAGAAAAATCCACATCAGCCCATTTAAGCCCCAATATTTCCATTTTACGCGCGCCTGTGGTTATACCTAACAGCACAGCGGGGTACAAATAAGGGTTCTTGGCATTCTTAACCGCAACAAGCAAGTTTTCGCGTTCTGTGTCGGATAAATAACGCACACGTCCACGCGGTTCTGGCAACTTTGAAATTTTGAATACGGGGTTGTTTTCCAACCATTCCAGTTCACGCACCGCATACGACAGCACCACAGATAACGCAGCCATATATCGGTTAATGGTGGCATTGGTGCGCTCTTTCTTGGTTTGTGTTTCATTGGCGATTTGGTCGCGCGCATTTATTATTAGCGCAGGTGTTAAACTTGCCAACGCATATGCACCCAATTTGGCATCCCATGTGTTCAGATATCGTTCTGTGTCCTTGGCGTTTGTTTGGCGGATTACCAATACGCGCATTTTATAAATGCTTATAAGTTCTGACAGGGTGTGCTTTTTAGATTCTGTGGCGGTTAAGTGCAAGCCCTCTTGAATGCGTGCCTCCATGCGCATGCCCCAATTTCGTGCCATGGTTATGTTGGGGAATGTTTCGGATTGCACAGGATAACCCTTGATTCGCACCTTTACCCGATAAGAAACCTTGCCGCTTTTTGCGACTCGTTTTTCAATGTTTGCCATATATTCATCCGTTCAATTTTCATTTGTGCCCGCAAGCCCAAGAAAAACGGGCGGGCGGACAGCGTTTTGTTTTCCTGATAAGAGATATAACTCTCGGCAAACGATTTGTCAAGCGGACTGTTAATCAGGTGGTCAATCGGCTGTTTGTCGTGGTTTTCTGCGGTTTGTTGTGGTGTGTTGTTGTTTGTGGGGCACTCTTGGGGCTTTTGACTAAATTTTTTTGATAACAAACACACGAAATGCGCGAACAATATCATTGTTGTGAATTTTTGATGTTTATGGTGCTTTCTTATTTTGAGTGCCCCACCAATGCCCCATGGGCAAAGTTTATAGTTCGTGCATGATGAAAAACACAATAAAAAATCCCCTTGAATCAAGGGGGTATTCTGGTGCCGGTTGTCGGACTTGAACCAACGACCTACTGATTACAAATCAGCCGCTCTACCAACTGAGCTAAACCGGCATTGCCCCACAATTATACATATCTGAAAACTTAACGCAAGCAAAAAATCATAAATTCCCTTGCCTTTATAAATATTTGGGGCAAAATAGGGGTATGAATACAAAGAAATTACCAGAATTGTTGGCACCGGCGGGGACGCTGGACGCGTTCAAAACCGCCATTTTATATGGCGCAGATGCAATTTATGCGGGGTTGCCGGGCTTTTCAATGCGGGCACGCGCCAAGATTGATGTCGAGGGCGTAAAGCAGGGCATAGAATTGGCACATGCTGCCGGGAAAAAGGTTTATTTGGCGTTTAATCTGTTTGCGCATGATTTTGAATATGCAAATATGCCACGCGTGGCGGATGTTATTCGATATTTACAGCCTGATGCGCTGATTGTATCAGATCCAGGCATCGTTATGTGGGTGCGTGAAAACTTTCCCGATATGCCAATTCATATTTCAACCCAGGCGAATATTTGTTCGGCAAAAACGGTTAAGTTTTGGCAAAATGCAGGTGCGAAGTTATGCGTCCTGGCGCGCGAGGTAACGCACGCTGAATTTAAGTCTATTCGTGCGGCGTGCCCAGATGTGGGGCTGGAAATCTTTGTGCATGGTGCGATGTGCATGTCGTATTCAGGGCGGTGTTTGTTGTCTAACTTTATTACGGGGCGGCCAGCCAATCGTGGCGCATGCGCGCAACTGTGTCGTTGGAAATATGATGTGATTCTGCGTGAACGCGACAGTGGTGTTGAAATGCCGATTGATGAAGATGACCGTGGCGCATATATCATGAATTCCAAAGACCTGTGCCTGATGCCACGCCTGGCGGATGTCATTGCCGCCAACCCTGACAGTCTGAAGATAGAGGGGCGTAATCGCAGTGAATACTATGTCGGTTCTGTGGTGAACGCATATCGATGCGCGATGGATGCATATGCGCGTGACCCCGAAAATTTTGACCCTGCGCCATATATGGATGCGCTTAATCGCCTGGAAACACGTGGATATACAACGGCGTTCTTTGATGGGCCGGTAACGGCGGATGCGCATAATTATGACACCACGCGCAGTACATCAGATTATCATGCAGCGGGTGTTGTGGTGGATGTGACGGATGAAAATATAGTCTTTGAATTACGCAATGAAACACGCGTGGGTGACACGGTGACATTTATTATCCCGGGACAGATTGACGGTGTGTCTGTGACGCTGTCGGAATTGATTAACGCCAAGAATGGCGAAAGCGTTCAAAAAATGGCGGCGGGCATGGGCAATACTATTTTGATTCCGCGTGCTTGGTTTGGGAATGTGCCGACCGATAAAATAGTACCATATGTCTTTGCATATAAGCATAAGTAAAACATCCCGCCGATTGGCGGGATGTTTTATTTTATTATAAATGCCTTGGACCGTTGTTTTTTAGAAGTACGCCTCATTTTTCTCAAAATCCCAGTATTTCGTACCAACTTAAATGCCATCGTATATGACGTGATTGGTTGAACATAGTTATAATCCATATTTCTAATTCGCGCATGCTGTAATTCAACTAAATACGCATCGATAAAATCCGATGACATTTTATGCCTCAGGATATATTTACATTGTTTCATAATAATGCGATATTTTTTATATGTGTTGCGTTGGATTCTGTGAATTATTTCACGATCAAGTTTTTCGGGGCGATGAATCCAACTATCTTTTATTAACGAATAGCAACTGCCTACTTTTTTATGTGTTTTGTCATATCCATCATCAATGTCAACCAAAGTAATATCTATGCCGCGTCCAAATATTGATATGTGAAAATTAGATTTCCAAGTTTTTAGTATTGATTTGTTTAGTGCAAATGTATTTAGTCCCAAAAACTTAGCACGCATTTTGTCTAATTTCGCAACAATGCATATATCAATATCGCTGTATTTGTCCCAGTAATAGTTAGTCGTTGAACCGTGTATAAAAACATCGGCGACATCGGCGGTGTTGATTGGGATTTTTATTTGCTGTGACAAATATCGGACATATTCATATGCCATCATTAACATCGCCTGTCGTGCCAGGGGATTTATTGTGTCTTGTGTCCACAGTTTTGCGGGCAACTTGGAATGGTATTTGAACATTTGTATTATCCTTTTTATGATGTTGTGGACGACGAAGCTTCTGTGCCATTGTATTCCCCATCATAATAGCAATTAGATGCGTACATGTATGTTCCGGTGTCGTCAGAAAATTGGGTTGTGGTTGGTATATAGCAATCTGTCACATCTGTTGCACCGGCATCACTGGTTGAATCCTGGCTTCCTGTTGCGACAGCGCAATAAACACACTTTCCTGCATAGTCAAATGTGCCCGGCGTACAGTTTTGTTCAAACGATGTTTGTGATAAGTTATAATGTTCGCCTTCACTGCCCAGGCTATATGTTAACTTACAAGTGTATTTATGGTATGCTAGCGGGGATGTTGTGTATCTGCACATAAAAGTTTCTCCCGCGGCCAGTGTTACGTCTTCTGTGGTTTGTACAGTGTCACATGATACAGATGTGTATATAATGTCTTGCGTGTTGTCTGCTGGGTTGCCACCGCAGTACAATGTTATTGTGTTAATAGAAGCGGCCGTTGCATTATATGCAATATTCATTGTGCATATCGAAATGCATCCTATGCTCAGATATTTATTCATATTTCATCCCCTTGTTGAAAAAAGAACCGCCACGGGAATATGGCGGTCGGGATGTTAGAAAAATCATACATAAAAATGACCCTGTCGGCCTTTGGGTGTGAACACCCTGTTGTACAGCCGACAGCATCCCGACAGACTGTGATAGTCGGGGATAAATCACAAAAAAAGACGCAGAAGCGCCGCATTTTGTGTGGATGCAGTGCATTTCTTACACCGTTTATGTATGGGCTTTTCTAAGGCCCCGAACCCACATCCCTGTGAATTCGACACATATTATAAAACAAATAATAGAAAATTACAAATACAATGATAAATAAAAGTTTAGTTAAGTATTTATAAACAGAATTTTTGCAAAAAAATTCTGTCATCCCGTGGCTTGACCACGGGAACCAGGTCATAACAACATTATTATTTGTGCGCACTTCGTGCGCATAACCTAGGTTCCGAGAACATTCACCCACAAAATTTCCAATTTTGCGGGGCCCGAAAAAGCCACGGAATGACAAAACACTTGGAGTATTTTGTAAAATAAACTTCTATTTATATAAGTATTTATTCCATGTTTGAACTTTGCACCCTGAACTGTGAACACTAAAAACATCCCACCGATTGGCGGGATTTTTTATCTTGTTTTGTCCATAAATCCATACTTTGAATCAAATTGTGATTGGGTGTATGCATCATATTTCGCCTGGTCCAGTATTTCACCATCTTCGCTGACGATGCCGGCCTGTTTCAATACTTCAAAATCGGGCAGTTCACGAATCTTGCGTCTTGATTCAACGATAGTGTTATATCTGTTGTATTCTTCGCGGTCCAGTACCACGCCCATTTCATTGGCCAACCCCAGCATTTCAATTTCTTGCATTGAACCATCATATTTTATCGAACGGTTTGGGGTGGCTGCCCGATTTTGTGGCGCAGGTTGCTTTTTTGCAATATTTGCGATTCCGTCGCGCATTTTCCGAAAGATATTTTTGCGTTCTGCCATGTTTTTTCCTTTTGTTATACCACCACAAATTATACCACAAATACCATGTTTATAAAATGTATTTATGCGGCGTGTTGCTGTTGGTTTTGGCGCATTTTTTCCCATATCAGTAATTGCATTTTTTGTTGCGGGTTCAACGTCTGGGGGGTGATTTCTTGTTTTTGTTGTTTTGGCATATGGGCCTTTATCAAATCGGTCATAGATTTCATTCCATCATTTGTGCGCTTTGCCGCCATTTGCAACCATGCCGCCTGTTTTTCAGGCGTCAGTTTTAATTTCAAATCCTTGCTTTTACTGGTCATCATCATCTGTTGCCATTTGGTGTTGTGGGCTGAAAAGACCTGGTTCAAATACATAGCGGCAGGATTATTTTTATCCTTGGTCCCGACATAAGATTTCATTTGTTGCAGTGCCGCATACCACGCTGCCCCCAGTGTTTTTCCCTGCACCCACATTGTCATCGTCAGGCCGACAAACATTTTGAAATACGCCGATGATATTTTTTGTTTGTCTTGCTGGCTTAAAGTTGCCTGTTGTTGCCCAGCGGCAATTGCCATTTTTTGTTGAAATTCTGTATTCATTTGGGATCCTTTTGGTACAATACATCCACCACGAAATATAAATAGTTCGCGCATATAATTTTTCAAGCCCCCTGTCAAGACAAAAGATTTTTTGACATCGTTCCTAAGATGATGCAGAATCGTTTTGTACATATCGCAACAACACACTGTTGCCAATAATGGGCGGTGTGGATATGTGCCCGGGTCTTGCCAATAATGGGGGCCACGGTTAAATTCATCAAAACCAAGGAGTTAAAAGATGAAAAAAACTTTAACATCAGCGGCGGTCTTGTCAGTGTTTGCACTGCCTGCGTTTGCTGGTAATGTTGAAAATCCAATGTACTTGCCAGCGGCAGGGGAAGCATTTTCAAAAACAACAGTCGGTGTAATGTACAAAGAAGCCGATGATTCAGACGCGCACAAGGCAAAACAGCACGATGGCGCAAAAGAATTTCCAATTTGGCGTTTGCGTGAAGACGTTGGCTATGGTATCACAGATCGTCTGGCACTGCATTTGTCGGTTGGCTATACTCACGACGGTGACATTGACCGCCAGGGTATGCACATGGGCCGCTTGGGCGGAACATATCGTTTCTATCAGGATGAATCCGGATTTATGTGGGACATCTATGGTGACTTGCACCTGGGTGGCTTCAGCGACATGACCGGTGAATATACAGACCGTGGCTTTAACTATGACAACTATTCAAATGGTCGTTGGGGTTTCCATGTTGGTACAAAGTTCGGAAAGACTTGGAGCAAGTTAACCACATCTGCATACTTTGAAGTACTGCATACATTCGGCAGCGATAACAATGAAATTGATATCGCAAATGCTCATATCCCAGGTATGCCTGCTATTCCACAGACATTATTGACGGCGGCTGGTTTACCAAGCGAGATTTCTGTTGATTTGGAATCAACAACTGAATTTAACGCGGGCTTAAATGCGTTTTATCAGTTGGATGATCGCTGGTCATTTGGTGCCGGTTTCAGATATAATCATCACGCCGACAATGGTGTAAAGGGCTTGGCAACAAGTTTGGAACCAATCGCAGACCCTGTTAAATCTGCGACCCGTGATGCAATTGTTGCTGGTTTAGAAGAAAAATTGGCTGATATGAACGACGGATTTGAAGAATATGTTGTTTCATTATCTGTTGCAAACCAGTTAACAGACATGACCCAGGTCGTTCTGTATGGTGAATATACATTCGACGATGCACACCAAAATTCACAAAATGGCACAGATGTCAAGGCTGAAATTGGTGCACGCGTTAATATTCAGTTCTAAATACAGACGAATATAAAAAACAAAAATTAACTAACATATATTGGACAAAATCCCGTCATCGCGACGGGATTTTTTTATTCGTTTTTCAATAATTTGCTTTTCATTTTTTCATATTCTGATTTTGTTATTGCCTTGGTCCGATACAGGCGCGCCACTTGTTCCAGTTTGTCTAAATTTGTTGCGCCAACCGCACATTCGCCACGCCACAACAGTGACAGTATCAATGCAATAACCCATGTCACGCCAAAAAACACCCCTAACCACGACAGAATCGTAATGGTTATCTTTTCCCCACCGCATATTCCGCGGGAATTTGCAATCATAATTGGAATGTTTATCAGCCCAATTAACAATACAATCATCATAAAGAACAAAAAGAATTCCAGCATTTCACCACCTCTTAACTTCCTTGGTGGCATTATAGCACTGGGTTTACATAAAATTCATAGGATTAACATCAATTTTTACGCGTATGTTGGCGGGCTGTTTTACCTTGGCAATCCAGTGTGCCACCGCGGGTTGCAGACGCGCGTTTGCACCACCTGCGACCAAGAATCGCATACGATACCAATTTCTGACCTGGTAAATTTGTGCAGCGACCGGCCCCATAATTTTTCCGCCGACCAGTGTTGGTGCCGCGGCTGCTAAATCTGTGCAGTATTTTTGCAAGACTGATTCTTTTTGCCCTTCGATAATCACTGCAATCAGTTGGCCATACGGGGGCATATTTGCCGCGCGTCGTGCGGCCATATCTGTTGCCATAAATGTATCGCGGTCGCCGGCGCAAATCGCGGTCAGTACGGGGTGGTCGGGCTGAAAAGTTTGCATTAACACGCGCCCAGGCAGTGTGCCGCGCCCCGCGCGCCCTGCGACTTGAAACAATTGCTGAAATGTATGTTCTGCGGCGCGAAAGTCTGTGCCGAACAGGCCCATGTCCGCATCCACCGCCCCCACCAGCGTCAGGTTTGGAAAATGATGGCCCTTGGCCAAAATTTGTGTGCCGATAACAACATCAATTTCCCCGCGTTCCATTTGCGTGACCAGTCGTTCCAATGCCTGTCGCGATGCCAGTGTATCACTGGATACCAGCGCGGTGCGCGCCCCAGGAAACTTTGCAATAACTTCTTCTTGGATTTTTTCCAGTCCCACCCCGCGCATAGATACATCGCCACCACAACTGGGGCATATCGTGGGCAGTGCGTTTGAATGACCGCACATGTGGCACAGTAATTTGCCCACGCGCTTGTGATATGTCATTCCGACACTGCAATCTGGGCATGTGGCAACCCAGCCGCATTTTTTGCATTGCACAATCGGGGCAAAACCACGACGATTGATAAATAACATAACCTGTTGTTCGGCGCGCAGTGTTTCAGCAATTGCATCGCACATCGGTTCGGACAAGTATCCATTTTGCGCATCTGTGTCACCCGGATTGATTTTGTATTCTGTGGGTTTGTGCTGGCGTATATCAATTGTTTCAATTGTTGGTAATTGGGCCCCGCCAAATCGGGATGTCAGTTTCAGTTGTGTGTATCGACCCCGCGCCACATTTTCCAGTGTTTCGGCTGATGGGGTTGCGCTGGCCAACACAATGGGTATGCCGCTGATTTTCGCACGCAGAATTGCCATGTCGCGCGCGTGATAGTTACCCATGTCTTCCTGTTTATATGATGTATCGTGTTCTTCATCGATAACAATCAGTCCTAAATCCTGCCAAGGCAAGAACAATGCGCTGCGTGTGCCGACAACCATACGAATTTTTCCATCCAGTACCCCGCGCCATATTTCGCGTCGTCGTGCCGCGGTCAGGTTGCTGTGCCATACCACAGGCGCATCCCCAAATCGTGCGGCAAATCGTGACATAAATTGTGCGGTCAGTGCAATTTCTGGCATCATCAATAAAACTGCGTGACCGGCACTGTACGCGCGCCACGCAGAATCAAAATACACCTGGGTTTTACCACTGCCTGTAATTCCGTCCAGCAGGTGCACAGAAAATCCGCCCGCTGCAATTGCGTTGCCAATTTGGTTTGCGGCATGCGCCTGTTCGTCGTTCAGTTTAATGTCCCCAGAATCATGGTATGTCGCAAATTCATAGGCCTGGGGTCGTTCCTGTTCCCCAGATGGGACCAGCAACTGTTTCGTTATCATTGTTCGCACAACAGCCGAACTGACCCGTGCGATGTTTTGAATGTCACTGATTGTCATTGCATCATTGTCGTTTGATGCAAATGCATCGCACACTGCCTGGCGTGCATCGGTCATACGACCGGTGGCATTTGCGTTATATGAATACAGGGTGTCCATCCGTGGCGGCAAAAAAGCATCAGGAACATTTATAATCAGTCGTAATACTGCGCCCGGTGCCATCAGTGTCCACTGGGACATTTGTTGAATCCATTGCAGTGTGGTCACCGGCAGGCTTTCGTTCAAAACCCGGGTCACCGATTTAATCTTGGTATCGTCCAGGCCACTGTCCCCCACGCCCCACACAACACCGACATACGGGCGGTTCATAACGGTCACCATTACCAATTGTCCCAGGCCCGCCACCGCATTCAAGCGATAGTCATACCCAGTGTTTATGACATTTGGAATTAAAACTTTTACAATCGTACCCGCATTAAACATACCCATAAAGTACTTGTTTTTTTCTAAATTTTCAATACCATTTATACAAAGGATTTAATGAATATGTGGAAAGCGTTTTTTGAATTTTGTTATTTTTGGTCTTACTTTATTCCTGGGAAAAAGTTGCGTACACGATATCGTCGTGATGTCCTGTTTGATTACAAGGCCAAGTTAAACGCACTGCGTGCACATTTTTCAGAATTAAACTGGTCGGGTTTCCGCCTGGCCAAGGGTGGGGGCAGCCTGGCGTTTATCGTTGAAAATCGATATGTGTTCAAAATTCGAAAGTTCCACCTGCGCGATAATTCGATTGATAAATTCAGTCGGGAAAAGCGGATTACTGATGCCATCGCGCGTGTTTTGCCGGTGCGCGTTCCGCATATTGAATTGGTGCAACTGGGGGATTATTTGGTTTATAAATCTGAATTTATCCCAGGCCGTGTTTTGGTTGATATTCCATTGGAAACAATCCGCGAACATCGGGAAAAGATTGGAAATCAGTTGGGCCAGATTATATACACACTGTTTAATGCGCGCCTGACGGCATTGCGTGATATGCGGCCAAAAAATGCTGGGGCCGATTGTGGTATGGTTCATGGCGACATGTGCAGCAATATTATTGTAAATCCCGAAACAATGGATGTCGTTGGGATAATTGATTGGGAATATGCCGGGTTTAATTCATTGCGGGCTGAATTTTTTGGTCTGTTTCGCGTGCGCCGTAAAATGCGCCTGACCGATATCGCCCCCCAGGCAATGTGGGAATATTACCGCCTGCGTGACGAAGATACAAAAAAACAGAAATAACCAGTTGACAATTTTTTTTTTGGACACTATACTAATATCTGTGTTAACCAATAACTCAGGTAAAGATTATGAACAAAAAAATTGAAAGCAAACGGCACTTGGCGGCATTGATGCTGTTTAAGTCTAAATATATTCCATCTATCTCGACGGAATTTTTGAATGAATACGGTCGTTCTTACCAGACATTTGAAACCGTAAAAAATAATTGGCGTCGTGATAATGCATACAGCACTGTTGCCGAAGAATTCTTGATATTCAAATCAAAAATGTTTTTGCGTTGTTTGGATTCTCGCGATTCAAATTCCACAAATCCACAGTTTTTACGCCGCTTAGCATATTTGATGGCGGACTATTTGGCGGCATACACGCATCGCAAACCTGGCTGCCCCAGTCGTCCAGTTGCGTACAAGGAATTAAAGAAGAAATTGTACGACGAAAACCCATACATTCAAAAAATGTTACAGCAACAGGCCGAAAAAAAGCAGGCCCGCGCCGAATGTCGTAAACAGAAACGCACCGCCCAGGCAAAACATGCCCAGGCTGAATATATCGACAATGTGGCTGTGTATAATACAGCGGTTGCAACAACAATCAGACCGCGTCGCAAACGCTAAGAATTATTGATTGTTTATAATCGCATCAATATCCGCATCCGTTGTGATGCGGTTTATTGTTATATCGGGGGTAAATTGTGTTCTGAACCATGTGCGTTGCCGCTTGGCATATTGATTGGTTTTATTAATCCAATTTTCAATACACTGGTCTTGTGAAATTTCGCCACGCAGAAATGCGCACAGTTGTGCCGCCCCGATTGCGCGGCGTGCGTCCCAGTTTGCAGTGATAACAGATTGTGCCTCGTCAATTGCGCCGGCCTGCAACATTTGTGGAACGCGTGCAGCAATTCGGTTGCGTAATATTTCGGTCGGTGGATTTATCAGTATCTTTATAGGATTCTTAACGACTGCGCCCACGCGTGGTGCGCTTTGAAATTCGTTCAGGTGCCGTCCAGTTTCAAACCAAACCTCTAATGCGCGGGCAACGCGCTGTGGGTCGGTTGCTGTAAAGTCATCCGGCAACATTTGTCGTGCAGATTCAATATCGTCGGCAACCATTTGTCGTGCACGTGCGCGATTGTTGTCTGAAATTTCCGGCATTGGTGAAATTCCATTTATCAGCGCGTTTATATAGTACCCCGTGCCACCAACAAATATCGGTGTGCGCCCGCACGCAATTGCATCATCGTATGCCGCGCGCGCCATATCCAAATATTGACCCACACTAATCTGTTCGGTCAGTGGCAACACAGAAAACAGTTTATACGGAATTCCATCGATATTATCAGTGATTTGTTTTTCGGCAAATGGACTGGCTGCTATGTTTTCAATGCCGCTATAAATTTGCACACTGTCACAGTTTATAATCGTGCCACCAATTTTGCGTGCCAAACGATGGGCAAAATCTGATTTGCCTGATGCTGTTGGACCGGTAATAATGTACGCATCATGTTTCATTATTTGCAATTATAGCCTTGTGTTTCAGGGAATTCAAGCCCAGCCTTGGCACAAATAAAAATATTGTAATCTTGAAAAATATGGTGCTACAATACCCGTGTCCAATGAAAAAGAAAGGAAAAATAATATGTCAAAAGTAAGAGTTGCTATTAACGGTTTCGGGCGCATTGGTCGCTTGGTATTGCGTGCTGCGCTGGAATCTGGTCGTGATGATATTGAATTTGTTGCTGTTAATGATTTGGCACCTGCGGAACAGAATGCATACCTGTTGAAATATGATTCTGTTCATGGTCGTTTGCCAATGGATGTTGAATTAGACGGCGAATACATCGTCGTTGGTAATCAGAAAATCAAGTGCATTGCCGAACGCGACCCAATGAAATTACCATGGGGCGAAATGAATATCGATATCGTTATGGAATGTACTGGTATCTTTACCGCCGCGGACAAGGCGCGTGTTCACCTGGATGCGGGGGCAAAGCGGGTACTGGTATCTGCACCATCTGCGGGCGCAGACAAAACGATTGTGTACGGCGTGAACCAGGACACATTAACATCGGATGACCTGATTGTATCGAACGCATCATGCACAACAAACTGCCTGGCACCGGTGGTAAAGGTTTTGAATGACAAATACGGCATCGTGTCTGGGTGGATGACAACTGTGCACGCATATACGGGCGATCAACAGTTGTTGGATAAAAATCACAAGGATCCACGCCGTGCACGTGCGGCAAATCTGTCTATGATTCCGACCAGTACTGGCGCGGCCAAGGCGATTGGTTTGGTATTGCCAGAATTGGCGGGCAAACTGGATGGTATGGCAATTCGTGTACCAACACCTGATGTATCGGTTGTTGAACTGGTTGCGAACCTGGAAAAACCCGCGACGGTTGATGAAATCAATTGTGCGATGAAGGCGGCTGAATCAAAAACATTTGGCTATAATGACATGCCGCTGGTATCGATTGACTTTACCCACGATGCGCACAGTTCAATCTTTGACGCGGCCCAGACCAAGGTATTGGGGGACAAACTGGTGCATGTGACTGCGTGGTATGACAACGAATGGGGTTTTTCAAACCGCATGTGTGATACAGCCGTTGCCATGGGCAAGTTAATCAAATAAAAAATCCCGCAAGTTGCGGGATTTTTTTCAATGTTCAAAGTTCAGAGTGCAAAGTTCAAATGCGGCAAACATCATTGTCACCCCTAGGCAGGCAGGAATAGGGGCGATAAAAAGTTCATCCGTCTGCGCTGCGCTTCGTCGCGATGTGGTTCAATTGTGGAATTCCACTTTGCAAAACGCTTCGTGGGACATGTACATAATTACTTTGATAAATAAAAGTTTAGTTCGGTATTTATAAACAGAATTTTTATAAAAAAATTCTGTCATCCCGGTGCTTGACACCGGGACCCAGGTCATAAAAACATTATTATTTGTGCGCACTATGTGCGCATAACCTAGGTTCCGTGGTCAAGCCACGGAATGACAAAACACTTAATGTGTTTTGTAAACCAAACTTTTATTTATCAAAGTATTGAATGCATAAAAACAATCCGTTATAATAACTGTGTTATGGTGTATTGCCATAATGGGGTGTGATAGCCCGATACACGCGTCAGAATATAAACCTATGACGCGCCCTGGCGCAGATTTTTTATATTCTGAATGTTAAACAAACTCCTGATGTCGTTGTCAGGAGAGCTGCGAATATATTGAATAAGCACACAATTCGTGTAATTGCTATCAACCTCCTGACCACCTATGCAAATTGGTGGTTTTTTGTTTATCACACAAAGCCTTGGGCGAAGTGTGGTTTTTCGCGAATAAACAAAACAGGAGATTGAAAATGAAAAAACTTTTAACCTTAACCGCATTTTGCGGATTTTTTGCATCGCCCGCCATCGCGGACGTATATTGCCTGGGTAGTTGCAGTTCATATTACTCTTTTTGTCGCACGCCAAGTGACTGGTGTGATCGTGACAGTGGCACAACACATGGCATGTACCCATATTGTATCATGAACGGTGGAACGATGCTCCGTGGTGATACAGGAAGCGAATGGGTCGTTTGTTTCGAAGATGAAGATGAATGTCTGGCTGTAAAGGACGGAATTTTCAAAAAAACAAGCGCATATCAGGAAGTCGCACTTTATGCATGGTGTTCTAGAACGGGCTCTACGGACCAATTCGACAGCATTTCCTGCTGTGATGCGGGTAGATATAGTACAACCGATTGGGGATGTGCAGTCAAATACAAATCAAGCTCTTCAATCAGTTGCCAGGATTGTCCCGCGGTCACCGATGTTTATACCGATGCGGCATTAACCACATTGGCCACCACAACATCACCCGGGGCCAGCATTGGTGTTGAATCGTGTTATCTGCCTGCCGGAACATATTATAATGCCAGTGGCACATTTGAAATGACATCAAAATGCGATTATTAAAATCCCCCGATTGGGGGATTTTTTTAGTGGGGTGTGGGAACGACTTACTTTTTATTTTTCTTCTTTTTTTTCTGTGTCTTTTTCGCGGTCGCGCGTTTTGGTTTTGCTTCATCCGCGCTGGACATCAGGTCAACATCAATTTCGCCACTGGCGACATCCATTATGTGGTTTACATTTTGTCGCAGGGCCGGATGACGGTCTGCATACTTTTTAATTCCAACCAATACTGCGGCGGTCACAATTTTTTCCAAATCGCGCATATCAACCTGTTCGCTGATGCGGCCACGAATTGTTGATACAACGCTGCGAACTGTTTCCTTGGTACGACGGAAAAACGCGCGTCTGCGACGTGCACGAACAATTTCGCGTATCCATATTATAATCAGCAACACGACCAGCGGTACAATCACGCAAAACAGAAAGTACCGATACCAACTGTCGCAAAATGGGGTGGGAAACATTGCATCGCAAACGCGTTGAAAGTGCAGGGCACTTACAGCAATCATTTCATAGACTGCCAACACTGAAAAACAAATTTTTGATTTTAATAGCATAATGGCCTTTCCTTTTGTTATGTACATAAGCATTGTGTGCCAATATGCCCTATAAAGTCACCAGGAACGATTTCCAATAAATAAAAACCCGCCATTTGGCGGGCTTTTTCGTTTAACCGTTTACAATTTCCAGCACGCGTTTCACGACATCTGAAATTGCGACGCGTTCTTGTTCCATGCTGTCGCGATGACGCAGGGTGACTGTGTTATCTTCCATTGTCTGGTGGTCAACAGTAATACATACCGGTGTACCAATTTCGTCATGGCGACGATAGTTTTTACCGATGTTCCCAGAATTTTCCAGTTCGATACGACCAATCCCCAGTTTGCGCAAATCGCCTGCAATTTTATTTGATATATCCAACAGTTCTGGAACATTGCGCGCCAGTGGAATAACCGCGGCCTTGACCGGTGACAACCATGGTTTCAGTTTTAATACCGTGCGCGATTTCCCATCACCCAGGTCTTCGTCGGTATATGCTTCTATCATAACGGCCAGCATTGCGCGATTAACCCCCATCGCTGTTTCAATAACATATGGGATAAAGTTTTCGCCTGTCTGTGGATTGCTGTATGACAGTTTTGTTGTGCTGTCTTTGTTTTCCAAGACATTTGCATGGATTTCAAATTCTTTTTGCCCCTTGGTATGTGACCCCAGGTCAAAGTCCTGGCGATTATGAATGCCTTCGACTTCGTCAAATCCATCTGGGAATTCATATTCGATGTCAACCGCAGCCTTGGCATAGTGGGCCAACTTTTCATGTGGCATAAAGCGTAATTTTTCAGCCGGAATCCCCAGCACATCAATCCACCACGCCAAACGTGTATCCATCCACATTTTGTGATACATTTCATCATCAGATGGATTTACAAAGTACTGTAATTCGGCCTGTTCAAATTCGCGCATACGGAATACAAAACCGCGTGGCGAAATTTCATTACGAAACGCCTTGCCGATTTGCACGATACCAAATGGCAATTTGTGTGGTTTTGCATCCAAGATATTCTTAAAGTTTGTATATGTTGTGGTTGCTGTTTCAGGGCGCAGATACGCATTGATTGCACCATCGGCCGTTGCACCAATCGACAACCCCATCATCAACTGATATGCGCGTGGTTCGCTGATTTCTGTGCTGCCACAGTTATCGCATTTTGTTTGGTCTTTCATTTTATCCTGGCGCATGCGTGTACCACACTTCTTGCATTCAACCAATGGGTCTGAAAAGCCCGCTTCATGTCCAGAATATTTCCACAGCAATCTGTTTGAAATCAGTGCCGCATCCAGTCCTTCGATATCGTCGCGCGAATATACCATCGCGTTCCACCACGCATTGCGAATGTTTTTCATCAATTCAACACCGTATGGGCCATAGTCATATGCGCCGCCCAATCCGCCATAGATTTCAGAACCTGTGAAAATAAAACCGCGCCGCTTGCACAATGCGACAATATCATTAACTGTTTTTGCTGGCATTTTTAACCCCTATAATTTACAAGTCTATATCTTATACCGAATTTATACTTTTGCAATAAAAAAGGCGACTATAATTCAATCTTTGGATACAGTTGTTTTGTGTTTTCGCGCAGTATTGGTCCCAACGCATCCATTGTCACGCCGTGAACATCGGCCAGTACGCGTGCGGTTTCGATAACCATTGCTGGTTGACATGTCTTGCCACGGTGTGGTACAGGTGCGCAATATGGCGCATCTGTTTCAATCACAATTCTGTCCAGTGGTATTTTCGCAAAGGTTTCACGAATTTTATCAGCGTTTTTGAATGTTAAAATTCCACTGGCTGAAAAAAAGAATCCACGGTTCAGCATCTGTTTTGCGAATTCCCATGACCCTGTAAAGCAGTGCATAACCCCACGCACATCACCGGTCAGAATTTGTACAGTGTCATTATCTGCCTTGCGTGAATGAATGGCAACGGGCATTTTGTGACGGCGCGCAATATCCAACTGTTGTTCAAACAGTTCAATTTGTTGGGTACGGTTTTCGTCGCCATAGTAATAATCCAGCCCAATTTCACCAATTCCAATCACACGTGGATTGCCCAGCACCGCATCAGTCAGATACTTTTCCGCATCCACCCCTGCATATTCAGGATGAATACCAATTGTTGCGAACACAGAATCATATGTGTTTATGATTTCCAATGTTCGCGGAATATCATTTGGATTTGCGGTTGCGCAAACCATCGTATCAACACCGGCGTCTGCCGCGCAAGATATGATTTGCCCCAGATTATCGCCACTGCAATAATCATCGGTTAAATGACAGTGTGTATCTATAAACATTTTTTTATTTCGGTTATAATTTTAAAGATTCCAATTTCTGGTTCCAGGTACAAACGATTGATATCAGCAATGGCGTGCGTTGCCACTGGATACAAATCGGCCAATCCAAAACTTGCAATTGCATCCAACAATATTTCATACAGTTCTGGTGTTGGTGCGATGCGTTTTGCCATTGCCATAACATCGGCTGAATTTGCCCGGGTGTCGTTCAACAAATCTAACAAATCAGCATAAATCGCATCACCACCCGACGATTTCAGATTTGCGATTTTACCAAAACTGCCATTGCACAGGCGCAATGTTTCCGTGCTGATATCTTCGTCCGGGATAAATTTAGCGCATAATTCACGCAACTGTGATATCGTCAGTGGACGCATTTTTTCAACGCGTGCACGCGAACGTACCGTTGGCAGAACGTTCGACAACTGGTGCACAACCAACAAGAACAAAGTTTTTGCTGGTGGTTCTTCCAGTAATTTCAAAATTGCATTTGATGCGGCCGTATTTAACTGGTCAACGGCATCAATCAGTACAACACGCCATTCGCCCGACATTGATGACATCTGCATTTTATCAATCATTGCGCGCACGGTATAGACTGAAATAACCTTGCCGTCTGGTTTGGGCTTGCCATCCTTGTCAATATTTCTGTCCTGGTCAACGATAAAAAAGTCCCCCACATTGCCATAGACCATTTTCGCAATTTTATACGCCAGTGTCGCTTTGCCAATGCCACGCGGGCCGGTCAGCATCCACACCGGGTGCAGCGGGTGAACATCACGCTTGTCCCATGCGTCAACGAATGCGGCCAGCGTATCACGATGTCCGACCAATGAATCATTTTCCATTGGGTGCAAAAAAGTATATTCCGATGCTTTCTTTTTGCGCGGTGCCATTATTTGCCCCCTAACATAACCTTGATATTTTTAATCACGCGTCCGATGAATTGTATTTTGCGGACTTTTTCTTTGGCAATCATTGGTGCGCGCTTTAAAACGCGTCCATTTTGTTCCACAATCAGTTCACCGATTTCGTCGCCTGCGCGTACTGGGGCTGCAACCGGGTCGTCAAATCGTGCCAGTACGCGAATACCGGCAACGCCCGTGTCTTTATCAACCGTCACGGCCAGTGTTTCTGCAACTGTTGCAGGCACAGTGTCCTGGCGGCCATACCATACTGGGATTTCGGCCACCGTGTCCCCTGGGCGAAAGAATACTTTGGTTGTCGTATTGGCATAGCCATAGTTTAATAACTTTTTCATTTCTGCCGCCAGTGCATCATGACCCTTGGCGTTAAATCCATTTATTACCCCGACCAGTCTGCGTCCCCCAACAACACTGCTGGCAACCATTCCGTATCCGCCATCAGCGGTATGGCCAGTTTTCATCCCATCTGCCCCCGCCATTGTAAACAGCAGTTTGTTATAGTTCACCGTATGCGTGCGTCCCCATTCGCGACACCAATCATCCTGGTGCTCATTAAATTCAAATCGCTTGGTCGCGAACATCGGGTAAATATCGGGATAATCAGAAATTAGATGTTGGCCCAGTATCGCCAGTTCACGACTGGTCATCAAATTATTTGGATCGGGCAGACCACTTGCATTTCCGAATGTTGACTGGTTCATACCGATACTGCGTGCTTTTTTTAGCATCATTTCGGTAAATGCCCCCTCGCTGCCGGCCAACTTTTCAGCCACAACCACCGACGCGTCCCCCCCCGATAAAACAATCAGTCCTAAAATCAAATCGCGCACGGTAATTGTTTGTCCCGCACTAAGGCAAATTTTGCTGGCCGGGTACCATTTTGGATCCTTGTAATCAGCGTTTTCACTGACTGGGAACCGGGTGTCCATTGTGATATTCCCGGCCTTTAATTCATCGAACAAAACGGCCAGTGTCATCAACTTAATCATTGACGATGGTGGCATCAATTTGTCCGCGTTTTTTGACACGATTTCCGCCCCTGAATCATAGTCAATCAGAAATGCAGACTTTGCCTTGGTCTTGAATTCGGCCGCGCCTGCCGCCGTTGCGATTATTGATAAAAACAGTGCAATAAATTTCTTTTTCATGGATTTGATAATAGCAATATAAAATACCATTTCAAACAGAATTTTTATTATATTTTTCCAACAAATACATCGCCAATAATATTGGTCAGGATAACATCACAAATTGTGCGTGGTTCGATTGCGGCCCCATCAATTTTTACTGAAATATCATGCGGGCAGCGTGCGGTGTTATTTTCTTCAACCAGTACCTGAACGGATTGCCGTATTTTTTTCTGCATAAATTCGGTTCGGTTTGCATTTGCTGCATCGTTTATTAACTTAACGCGTTGCTTTGATATTGCGCGATTAACCTGATCCGGCATGGTCGCAGCAACCGTGTTTGGTCTTGGTGAATACGGGAACGCATGAATTTTAATTGGCTTTAATTCACGAACCAGTCCCAGTGTTTCATTAAACAGTTCTTCACTTTCCCCAGGGAAACCACAGATAATGTCCCAACTGAATGTGATGTCGTCGCCTGCCATTCGCACCCATTTTCGAACTGTGTCTGCTGTGTGGCGACGGCGCATTGCGCGCAGGATGGTGTCCGACCCCGATTGCATTGAAAAGTGCATGTGTGGCATCATGCGGGAATCAGATTTAATCAGTTCGATGATTTTTCCGACCTCTGGCACCGCTGGGTCCATTGACGACAGGCGCAACCGACGAATTCCCGGCACATCCATCAACAGTTTTTTGCATAAATCAGAAATTAAAAACGCCTGTCCGTCATAAACACGGGCATACGATGCAATATCTACCCCCGTCAGTACGATTTCACCAAACCCATCATTTACCGCCGCACGAATATCGGCCACGATTTCGTCATATTCAAACGAAACGGCATGCCCACGCAACAGTCGTGTCACACAATATGTACAGTCGTGATTGCAACCATTTTGAATTTGAACAAATTTCTTGGACAGTTTTTCCCCTGCATCGCGGAAATTATCAATGCTTGCATTGCCAACAATGTTGCACGGCATACGCGCGATTGCATCGACATACGCGTCCAGGTTTCGCTTTTGAAAATTGTCAACGACCATCACATTTGGCGTGCCATTAAACAGTCCTGGATTGCGTGTGGCGGCGCACCCAGTCACGAAAATAGGCGTGTTTGGATTTTCGCGGGCAATTTTTCGTACCGCCTGGCCGGATTGTCTTTCTGCTTCGCCGGTCACCGCACATGTATTGACCACAATTGCGGTTTCGACATGCGGGGTCAGCATGCGTTGAATCTTTTCAGCCTCTAACGCATTCAGGCGACAACCAAAAGAAACTGTTTTAATGTTGTTTTTTTTATTTTCTGCTTGCATTTTCACCATCCATAGGGCATTATAACCAGGCTAAAAACGATTTCAACAAAGGATTTTATAATGGCCCGTACAACAAATTCAGATACATTACCATATGTCGAAAGCCGCTATGAACTGGGGATGTTGGCATCTCAGCGTGTTCGCGACTTAAACGGTGGTGCTGAACCAGTGGTTGATAAAGAAAATGATAAATTAACGGTTGTTGCCTTGCGCGAAATTGCCAGTGGCAAGTTGGATGTAAACGCTGTTCGTCATGAATTTGTTCAATCATACAAGGATGCCCCCAGCATGGAAGTTGGCGAAGAATCTTTGGAAATTGGCACCGAAGATCCATTGTTGCGTGAAATTGATGCTGAATTAGAAGCGGCCCTGTCGATTGATGAACCGGGGACAATTTCTGCTGACGAAGCGGCCGAGGTTGCAGACGTCGCTGATTCAGAATAATAGATACGGAGATGTCGCATAGTTGGTCTAGTGCGCTACATTGGAAATGTAGTATACGGGCAACCGTATCAAGGGTTCGAATCCCTTCATCTCCGCCAGAAATAATCAAAACCCCGACAAAATCTGTCGGGGCTTTGTTTTTAGGCGGATTCCAGCCACTTTTTCGCCACGAAGTTACCAGTATGTACAACGAAGTTATCAAATAATCGAATATCCCCACCGCTTACATACAACGGCCAAAACCACCGTGGCAATTTTATTGATTAGATTGTGTTTTTTGCCATTCTACAAAATCGGGATTTGGAATGTCTTTGTTTTCAAATTTGATTTTTGGAACTGTTCTAGTATCACCACGATTTGTTGTATAGCGATAAACATCAGCATAGATTATGCACTTATCAGTTGATGGTTCGACAATCATGTCGTCATAATATATTTTACCTTTTTCTTTTGGAATAAACACAGTTAAGCCCATACATGATTCAATGCCATATGTGTTTTCGCAAGCCATGGCCAATGAACCATTATCAATAACTTGAAAAATTCTATATTTTTGAATCTCTGCACACTTTTCGTTGTGGATTGTTTCTGATGGTGCACTTATCTTCTGTATAAAAGATTGTTCCGCACAGGCAACAAGAAATAAAGGAAAAATCAAAAATGCTATTTTCATATCAGCCTCACTTTATATGATTATAAAAAGCGAAGTAATAAAAAGCAATTATAAATGGGCGGCAAATAACTTTTTCTGCTCGGCAAAGTCATTGCTGCGTGATGCCTTGTTCAACATATCACGAACAGATATTTGACATTGGTTACTCAATATATGATTTACGACTTCTGGGTTCAGATATGCCAGCGACAGATGTTTATAAACATGGCGCAGGGCGACATGTTCGACTCGGCCAATAGAATCTACGTCGCCACCTTGTTCATACATCTCGCGATACCGCCACGCGGTGGCGAACGCCTTCAATATCAGGTGGTTGTTTTCTGTAATGCTCAGTGTGCCATTACGCCCACCGCTAAATCTGGTGTTGGCATATCGGCGCAACACAACCGGTCGCACAATCGTCACATTGTCGCCATTTGCCGTATATTCCATTGGACTATTATTATGATTGATATGGTATGTAGATAAAAATGAGTTATACAACTGTGGATTGATGTTGATATAGAATATCAGTTGTTCTTGCGAATACGTTGCTCGTTCAATCATAACGCGAACTAATTCACGCCTTTGCAGGTATGACAGGTCTTCCCACACAATCCGTTTCAATGCCATGATCACATGTTGGGCCAGGACACTCATATCGCTGTTCAGAAATTCGGCTACAACAGACATGGCGATTTCATCCACCTGTGCCGCTGGCAGGTAAATCCCCGTGTCGCATAGTAATATGGCCCCACCTTGTCCTTGGGGCATGCGTGCTGATTGGTAAAACGTACGCCTTTGTCATTATACAGCTTTCGCGACAGCAGGTTTGGCGACCGCCTGCGATGAGTGGTATTATTAGAATTTGCAATCAGGGCATCTTGTACACGCTGAAAAACATCTGGGGATACAATTGCTTCATGTTCTCCACGTGCGACATTATTGCTGACTTTGTTTTCAGTCATCCCGATATAGATTTTGTCTCGCAAAATCTTGTGCATGCTGTTCGGTGTAATGGGCTTGCCACCACGCAGCACCCCTTTGGCGGTTGTCCATGCTTTGGCACGAATCCCATTGCTTTCGGCCCATTGGGTTAAATCATTCACAGATTGCAGTTCCAAGTATTTTTCAAACAACTGTCGCACTTGTTCTGCTTCGGCTGGATTTACAATCAGCTTCTTGTCCACGACATCATATCCCAACCGTGGCATCCCGCCCATCCATATGCCTTTGGCTTTACTGGCGCGTATTTTATCGCGTACACGTTCGCTGGAAACTTCACGTTCAAATTGGGCGAATGACAGCAACATGTTCAATGTCAATTTACCCATAGATGTACTGGTGTCAAACGATTGGGTTATGGACACAAAGTTCGCATTATACTTGTTGAAATACTGCATCATCTTATGAAAGTCCAATATGGAACGCGACAGTCGGTCAACCTTATAAACCACCACGGTATTAACCAAACCACGTGCCATATCGTCCAACATTTGTTACAGGGCGGGCCGTTCCATCGTCCCACCAGAAATCGCAGCATCACTGT
>JAZTWE010000001.1:0-43024 GCA_045635705.1 Candidatus Enterousia sp. | reverse complement strand
CAAAAGGGTTCGGGGCGTTAGTTGGTGAAAACGAGTGTAAACGAAGTTTGAACCATACATAGCGAATGGGGCCCATAGAGCGAAAGCGAATATGGGGATTTACAGTCCCTGTGCGTCCACCAGAAATAACGACCACACTTGTGGTCATTTTTTATTGCTATACATCAGAATCCATACCTATGCAATATTCTATTTGCCTTTGATAAAATCATATTGTTGACACGAAACTTTGATAAACAACAAAGTACAAAAAGGAGAAAAAATGAAAAAAATTGCAATTTCAACACTGGCTGTGCTGATTGCGTGCCCGGCATTTGCAGGTATCAATCACCCAAGTGAAGGCAGCAGCTGGACAATGTGGGGACTGGATCCTTATATTGGTATGCGTGGCGGTATGACATATGAAAATTTGAACTATCGCTATAATGGTTCCAAAGAATCAATGACAGACTTTGTGTTCCAGGGACGTGTAGCATTAGGTTTGGAAGTTTGTGATACCGTTCGTTCCGAAGTAGAATGGTCTATATTCAGCAAAGGCGAAGACAATGCCGAATTTAACGGTGTCAATGATGTAAAGGTTGAAACAAAATTACAGACATTGATGTGGAACTCGTATATGGAATTTGGTTCATATAAAATTGTGCGTCCGTTCGTTGGTATGGGCGTCGGTATGGCGTTTTCAGAAGTTAAACGCGAAGTTCCAGGGTTCGCACATGTCAGCGACAGCAAAACCCGTTTGTCTGCAATGGGTACATTGGGCGTAACATTTGATATGGAACGTTTTGCTGTTGATTTGGCAGCGCGTTATAACTATATCGATATCGAATCAGGGTTGCATAACTTTGGTGGTGATGTCGGTATCAGATTTATGTTCTAGGAATCAAAAATCCCGCCCAATGTGGCGGGTTTTTGTTTGCTAGAAAAAATCCCCGCAAAGTTGCGGGGGCTTTATGATAATTTTGCCAGGGCCAGTTTGTTTAAAAAGCCTTCTTCGATACCGCTTAGCAGGGAATTTAGACCTTCGTTTGTTTCACCATCGTTTTGTAATTCTTCCAGATGACTGATAATTAGTTCGCATGCGCGGACCAGATTTGTATCAACATATTTAGAATTCAAAATATTGGCGTTGAATACTTTCTTGTTGTTGTTGGCCATGAAATATGTTTCGGCAATTGCGTCAACCCATGTGTCAATATCTTCGGTCAGGCGGTCAAACAACAGGTGGTGTGAATAGTTGTCAGTGGACCAATGGTTTATTTTGCATGCGTATTTGAATGCGATTAAATGTTGCATCAGTTCATACATTTTTTATCTCCTTTTTTGATGTTACGATGATAAAAATATCACAAGTGTTTTTGTGGTGGTATAGGACAGTGTTCAAAACGCGCTATACGCATGATTTCCGGTGATTCCTAGGGAATCAAACCTGGCGAAAAGGTGGGTGTTTTATTATACAATCAATGTCGTAACCCAAATGAAACAAAGGAGAAATCATATGAAAGTCTTAACAAAAAAAGCAGTTACATTTGCATCTGTATTGGCGGCCGCAGCTGTCTTGGCAGGATGTTCGTCGTGTCCAAATAAGCATGCCGCGCACAAGCAACATCATCGCGCACCACAACCAGTAGAGGTTATTGAATCAGATTCTATTGTTGTGTATCAGACATATGAAAATGCAGATATTGATAAGGTTTATGCAAAAATGTATACACGCAGCAGCAAGGGTGGCGTATCACACATGGGACATATCAAATTCCATGATACTGATAATGGTTTGAAAATGGTTGTTGACTTGAAAGACCTGCGCCCGGGTGTGCCGTATACAGTTAAATTAGCAAAGTGCGGTATGTGTGCATACGGTGAAACAGGATGCTGTAATAAAACACCAATCAATGTCAAATTGCCAATGTTGGAAACAGGTATGAGTCGTAAGTTAGACGAAACATTTATGATTCAGGGTATGAGTGCAGCACAATTGAATGGTGCGAAAATCTGGCTGGAACGCGACGGTGGCTATAAAGCTGGCTGGGGCCAATTGGAAAAATAATTTAGCGCGTTTTGTAAGATAAATCCCTTGGGCAACCAGGGGATTTTTTACTTTCGGAAATTATTCCTGTGTGCTAATGTCAATATCGTAAGAAAATGAGATGTTTAGCACTGTGTTTATTTATTCCATTTCTTGGCGTTGTGTCGATGGCACGCGCAGATGTTGTTGATGTGTATTATCAAGCACTGTCCCGCCGTCTGAATTCTGATACCGTGATTACTGATACAGGAACAATGATTGTAGATGTGTTGTCTGTGGAACGTACACTGAAAATCACAAATATGGGTGTGGTTAATGCGGGGATTGTTGTGGGTGGAAATTCAGAACTGACGATTGAAAATTATGGCGACTTTAATGCCAGTTTTGTGTTGAATGATAGTGCCCAGTTGTATCAATTGATAACAAGTTCAGAATCAATTACAGATATAAATGCAGATGTAGAATATTCCGTACTGGTGCGCGGGAATGAAATATTAAATCTGAATGATATTGTTGCTGTGGCAGGTGATGCAAAAATAATTGATTTAGAATCTGTTAGTTTAACACTGAATGGTCCGTTAAATGGGGGTGATGTTGGGTTTAGTGTTTCGGGAAATGTGACGTTGCGTGTGACAGGGTTGGGGTCTGATACTAATGAATTCGTGTTGTTAGAAAATGTGTCGGGTACTGGAATTGTTTATGTTATGATTGATAGTGCGGCCGAGAATCCGTTGTTTGCCAGTGCGGCATATATGCGTAGTGGTAATTTATATGTTAAATATGTTCGTAATACAGACTATGGCAATATTATGAAAAATGATATTGGGCGTATGTTGGATTTATTGCGTGCAGATAATCCGGGCGATTCGTTGTTGTCTGGGTTGGATAATGCCAATAGTATGGATGAAATAAATGCGATTTTGTCACGGTCTGTACGGGTGAATCCGATTCGTTTAATGTGGCCAATTTTATCAATGCATAAAATGAATCGTATGACAATGTCAGATGGCGATTCGATTTTTGCACGGCCCTTTGCAATTATTTCTGATGAAAATACAATTTATGGTGCGCGTGCAGGTGTTGCAATTGGAAATCAGGAAACGTTTTCTGTGAATGTCGGATTGATGGCGGGTATGATGGATTATGAATCTGATGTTGATATGGCAAAATCAGTGCTATACGGCGGAAATGTTGATGTTCGTTATGTGTTTGATGATTTGTTTGTTCGTGGTGCGATTGGGTTGACGGTTTCTGAATTTGATGTTGGTCCGGTTGTGGGTGCTGATAAAATAGAAAATAATCCAACGGGATATGCGTACTATGTTATGGCAGATGTTGGTGTGGAAAAGTCATTGGGTTCGGATATGTATGTGTCTGGATTTGTTGGCGCGGAATCAGATTCACTGAATGTTGCGGGTTATAATTTGTCAGATTATTCTGCGCGCATTGGTGGTGAAATTGGCTATCACTTTAATGTCGCAGGAATTGAATATAAGTATAGTGCAAATGTGGTGTTGAATACAAATTCAGATATTGGTGCTGGGGCACGGGTGGCAGTGCGGTCAGTGATGGATGGTGTTGGTGGTTTTGTTAATGTCACAGCAATGCGTGACGAATTTGGCACGCATTATGAATTTTCTGCAAATGCAGTTTTGGAATTTTAATCGACTATTTTCCCGCGCAGTGATGCCTTGTTCGCATCTGTGATACAAATGTTGCACAGGGCAGGGGCGTTTCCAGATTCAGGCGTTGGGACAATGCATTGTTGCATAAAGGGTGTGCGATAAACCAGGTGGCGACCGGTTTTGTCGCGACCTTCCAACAGGCATTGCATGGTTTTGTTAATGCAACTGATGTTAAATTCGCGCTGTTGTTCGTTTAGGTATTCGTCTAATTTTGCCAGGCGCGCAGATTTGATGCTTTCTGGTATTTGGTCTGGCATAAGGGCGGCCGCCGTATGCGGACGTGGTGAATACTTAAAACAGTATGAATTTATGTATTTTACTGTCCGGGCAATTTCCATTGTTTGTTCAAAATCCGAATCGGTTTCGCCGGGGAATCCAACAATAAAGTCGGACGATATTTGCAAATCAAGGCGGGCGTTGCGTAATTTATTAACAATGGTTAGGTATTGTTCTAAATCGTATGGTCGATTCATGCAACGCAGAACATCGGGCGCGCCACTTTGAATTGGCATATTCAAGAAAGACAACAGTTTTGGTTCTGTTGCAAACATGGAAATCAGGTCGTCTGTCATTTCTGTTGGATAACTGGATGTAAAGCGTATACGCATGATTTCTGGGATTTTTGCGGCTTCGCGTATTAAATCCGACAGGCGATATGTTTTGCCATTTTCATCCGTGTATTTATAGCCATTCACATTTTGCCCCAAAAAGCAAATTTCAATTGCGCCTGTTTTTGCTGCGTGAATTGTATCGCGTACACAGTCATCAAATGGGCGCGACAATTCGCGACCGCGTGTGTAGGGAACAATGCAATATGTGCAACAGTGGTTGCAACCTTCTTGGATTGGGATGTATGCGACCAATGGTGATTTTGTTATTTGTGGCAGGCTATCAAATTTTTCCAGTCCGCCAAGGTCTATGTTTAGTAAACGGGCGTCTGGATTTTTTATAATTTCTGGTAATTTGTGATAACTTTGTGGGCCCAAAACAAAGTTTAGGTCGGGGATTCGTTTGAAAGCAGTTGCGCCTGCTTCACGTGCGACACAACCAACAATGCCGAACAGGGCCGATGGCTTTTTTGCGCGACGAATGCGCCCCAGTGCCGAAAATACTTTATCTGTTGCCTTGGCGCGAACAGCGCATGTGTTAAGTATGATGATGTCAGCATCAGTAACATCGTCTGTATGCACGAAACCATGGTGTTCCAGCATGTTGGCGATTCGCTGACCATCATAAACATTCATTTGACAGCCAAAGGTTTTGATAAAGAATTTTTTCATTTTTTATTTTCTTTTTGTGTGTTCGCTGCGGATTTTTTTATTCTTTTGTGCACTGATTTTTTCAAGTTGTTTTTGTGCGCGTTTAATGTTTGATGACTGTTCGGGAATTTCAACAGTGCCATAGCGAACGCCAGTGATTGCATCATTTTCAACGATTGTGATTATCTTTGCCATAATACGCTCCTTTTCTGATTATATTTTTTTAGTGTGTGTATGTTTGAATTGGTGTTGGATTTGACGATAACGTGCGTTACAGTTCCGCCATGCGGCCTTGGCCGCGTATTCGCGTTCGCGGGCGCGTGTTTTTATGCGCGCTTCGTCGACTGACATTTCTCGTAAAATATGCAGCATTGAATACACTTCGACCTCGCTTTGTTTGATTAGTTTAAGTGCCAAATTCCGTATCGTCATTTGTTATGCCAGTTTGTTGCGCAATATTTCGTTTACAACGGCTGGGTTTGCGGTGCCACCTGTTTTCTTCATGACATTACCAACAAAGAAGCCCAGCAGTCCCATCTTGCCAGATTTATATTGTTCAACCTGGGCTGGGTTAGATGCGATAACTTCGTCAACGATAGCCTCAATTGCACCGGTGTCGGTCATTTGTTTCATACCGAACTTGTCGGCGATTTCGCGTGGTGTGCCGTTTTCCCCATCTAACATTTTTATAAAGATTTCTTTGGCTTGTTTGCCGTTGATTGTGTTTTCGGCCAACATATCAACCAGTTCTGCTAAATCTGATGGTGTGATGATACGCATTTCGTCCACAATACCGGATTTTTCATTCTTTACATCCCAGTTTTCAGGATGCGCAAACAGTTCGGATATCAGCCAGTTTGCAATCCCCTTGGCGCGTTTTGCATCGCCATTGACCGCCGTATCATACCATTTAGAGATGTCTGTTGTTTCGGTCAAACGCGCCGCATCGTATTCAGACAGGCCGAATTCATGCGTATAGCGCGCGCGTGTCGCAGATGGTAATTCTGGCATTGTTTTGCGAATGCGTTCAATTGTTTCGTCGCTGATTTCCAGTGGTAATAAATCCGGATCAGGAAAATAACGATAATCCAGCGCGTCTTCTTTGCTGCGCATTACAGATGTTGTTCCGTCGCCTTGGTTATAGCGCATTGTGTCCTGGGTGACGGTGCCGCCGTTTTCATAGGCTTCGATTTGACGGCGCGCCTCGTATTCAATAGCTGATTTAATAAACTTAAACGATACCATATTTTTTGTTTCGGTGCGGGTGCGGAATTCGGTTGAGCCAACGGGACGTACGGAAACATTAACGTCGGCGCGCATAGAGCCTTCTTCCATGTTTGCCTTAGATACACCCAGGGCGCGTGCGATTTCACGAATTTCGCGCAGGTAGCGTTCCGCTTCGTCCGGGGATGAAATGTACGAATTGTTTTCCGGATTTTTTGTATCCAGGAATGTGACGATTTCCAATAATGCAACACCAGTACGGTTATAGTCAGCAAAGGATTTTGTTGGGTGTACATCGTGTTTTAATTTGCCGGCATCTTGTTCCAAATGTGCGCGTTCAATAAAGATTTTTTTAGGATTTCCATCGTCGCCCATAATTTCAATCCACCCGCGACCGACAACTGGTGGTTGGTCGGCAGGCTGTGAAATCTGATAGCCCTGGGGTAGGTCAGGGTAGAAGTATTGTTTACGGGCAAAGCAACTGCGGCGGGAAATTTCAGCGTTAATCCCCAAACCGAATTTAATCGCTTGTTCAACACAGTATTCGTTTAATACCGGTAACATCCCGGGCATTGCAACATCAACCATTGAAACCTGGGTGTTTGGGGATACGGTCGGATTATAGTCAGCAGATGCACCGCTGAATAATTTTGAATTAGATAACACTTCGATATGTGTTTCCAGTCCAATTACCAGTTCCCAATCACAAGTTTTGCCTTTTATCGTAAACATTTTGTCTTTTTCCCTTGCTTTTTTGTTTTTAGTATCTTATTATGCCTGACGCGTTGGCTAGGTAGCTCAGTTGGTAGAGCAAGGGACTGAAAATCCCTGTGTCGGCGGTTCGATTCCGTCCCTAGCCACCATTTTTATTTTAGAGGCCGTTTTTACGGTCATTTTTTATTTCCCCATAATTGTTGTTGGGCGGTTGTCAATTGCGGCCGCGGTTTCAATATGCTTTGCCAATTGCAGAACGCGCATGTCGTCAAAGCGTGCGCCAACCACTTGCATGCCCAAAGGCAGGCCGTTTGATGCCAATCCGCACGGTACACTGCACGCTGGTACACCCGCCAGGTTCATCGCAACCGTGAACAAATCCAATGCATAGAATTCTAATGGTGATAAACCCGCATCCAATGGCATTGCAGTGCCGGCCGATGATGGGCATACAATTAAATCACATTCTGTGAATGCCTTGTTAAAACTGTCCGATATCATGCGACGAACGCGTGCGGCCTGCATGAAATATACATCATAGGATTCGCTGCTTAATACAGCGGTGCCGATAATCATACGGCGTTTAACTTCGTCGCCAAAGCCGGCGGCGCGTGTCTTTTTATATGTGTCAATTAAATCAGAACCTTCGACACGCAGGCCATAACGCATACCGTCATAACGTGCCAGGTTTGATGATGCCTCGGCTGGGGCGATGATATAGTACGCCGCCAATGCATCCAGGATGTTTGGAATTGAAACCTCAACAATTTCAGCACCCATTGATTTCAAATCTGAAATGCGTTTTTCAAATAATGTTTTCATGTCGTCTGAGATTTTTACATCGCCGAATTCTTTGATAACACCAACGCGTAATTTTTTGCCATCGCTCAAAATTGAATCCAATGGGGCAGTGCAATTAAAACCATTTTTTGCGCTGGTTGAATCTTTGGGGTCATGACCCGCCATCGCGGATAACATCAAGGCCGCATCGTCAACAGTGCGGGCAATTGGACCCGGTGTGTCCAAAGATGACGCAAACGCAACGCAGCCCCAACGTGAACACAAACCGTATGTTGGCTTCATTCCGACCATACCGGTGATTGCAGCCGGGAAACGAATCGAGCCGCCGGTGTCGGTGCCAGTCGCCGCAATGGCCAATCCACCCGCCACCGCAGATGTTGAACCGCCCGATGAACCACCAGCAGTTAAGCGCTTTTCAATTTGCCATGGATTGACGGGTGCGCCAAAATAACTGGTCTTACTAAATGTGCCCATCGCGAATTCGTCCAGGTTTGCTTTGCCTAACAGAACCGTACCTGCATCGATAAATTTTTGTGACACTGTTGATTCGTATTCAGGTACAAAATTTTCCAGCATACGCGATGCCGCCGTTGTGCGAATGTTGCGTGTTGCAAACAAGTCCTTCATTGCAATCGGTGCGCCGTCCAGGAACTTTGTGTCACCCGCAGCGCGACGTGCGTCGGATGCGGCAGCGTCGGCCAGTGCGCGTTCTGGGGTCGTTGTGATATAGCAATTCAAATCCGTGCCATATTTTTCAATACGGTTCAAATAGCACTGCGTCAATTCCACCGCAGAAATTTCGCCGCTGTTTAATTTTTGTAAAGCTTCGGTCAGTGTCAGGTCTATCATTTTTGTTTTCCATAGTGTTGTGGGTACAAAATTGCGCCCAATGTGTTTTTTATAAATTCGTCAGTGCATTTGCCGGTGCGTAAATTGCGTGCGCAGCATAGTAATTTCTTTTTGTCGGTCCATTCCCTGGTGTTTGTGTTTTTTACACATTGCGGATTTGTATCTAAATAGAACAATCCATCAATATCCAATGAACGATAACGCGTACCCGGCCCAGGTGTATTACCAAAATGAACATGGTCAGTGAATTGTATGCTTAGTGTTTTGATACAAGCGTTTGGTGCAACCGTAGATGTATTAAAGGCGTCCGTCAATTTAAGTGCGTCCGTATCACTGATATATCCCAATGTTTTAACATGGTTTGGAAAATGTTCGTACGGTTCATATTCTACAAAATTTACAGCAATCATTTCTTTGATATCAGACATTGCTTTTACCTTTGTGTGCGGATGTATTCGTTCAAAAAATTTGTGCGGATAACATTAGTTAACATACAACCACGGTTAACAAATATCTTTGGTTCAACATTAACATTGTTTCCAATGTTGTATGTGAATTTGTGTGTCAGTGGTCCAATGTGACCAATTTTCTGATTCGGTTCTTCGTTTGTATAATATGATTCCAGCTGCATTGTTGCAGATGCAGAATCACATTTGTCCAGACGATCGTCAAGGTATATGATGTTTAACTGTTTGGATATTGTGCGTTGCATTTTTATGGTTCCTTTATTCGCCGTCCATAACCTTTGGCACAGCAAAATATCCACGTGATGTGCCGGCGTTATCAGGCGCGTTTGCCAAAACCAAATCGCGAATATTGCCATCTGTCACAATGTCATTGCGAATGGGTAATTTATGTTCGGACGGATTCAACAGTGGTTCAACGCCAGTTGTATCAATTTGCTGTAATTTATCCAGCCATTCAACGACCGAATCAATATTCATTTCAGCCAGTTTTTCATCAGATATTTCAATGCGAATTAAATCTGCGAATTTTTGTAATTGTTGCTTGCTAAATGCCATTTCTAATCCTATATTAAAAAGTATAAAGGATTATACAATGATTTTGGCAGATTTCAAGGCTTTTCCGCGGACTGGGCGTATTGTTGGGATTGACTGGGGTGCGCGTCGGATTGGGGTCGCTGTCAGCAGTCCTGATAGAGAATTTGTATTTACGCGGCCGGTTGTTAATATGCCGCGGGGGGCGAATAATCATGCCGTACGGATTGCAGATTTTGCAACTGATGAGGGTGCTGTTGGGATTGTTGTTGGCTTGCCAGTTCGAAATGATGGGACCGATAGTGATACAACGCGTTTGGTTCGTGCGTTTATCGCAGATTTGTCACGCCAAACAGAATTGCCCATTATTGCCATCGAAGAAAATTTAACCAGTGCCACCGCCCAGGAAGAAATGGGACGTGTGCGTGTTCGTGATATCAAAGAGAGGCTGGATTCTGAATCAGCCAAGGTTATTCTTGAAAATGCAATTGCGTTAACAAACCGGGCTTAAAAAAGCCCGGTTTTTATGCGTATAGCGCGATTTTTAATCGTCGTCTTTGTCCGGGATTTGTCCGTCGGCAGATAGTAAAATCGCAACCCAGCGTGTGGAATCAAATTGGGCGGTGATAATAAATATTGCGACCAGAATCGGTACACTGAAAAACATACCAGCAACGCCCCAAATCATTCCCCAAAATACCAGGTTAATCAAAATTGCCAATGTAGATAGGTTCAGGCTGTGGCCCATCAATTTCGGTTCCATAATGTTGCCGAATAATACTTGCAGGCTGATTAGACCAACGCCGGTTAGTATTGGCTGTTCGATTCCAGGGGCGGTGACCAGTGAGTATAATATTGGCAGTGTGCATGCGATAAATGCACCGATTGTTGGAATGTAACTGGTGATAAAAACGATAAATGCCCAAACGCCCGCAAATTCAACACCAATCAGTTGCAACCATATAAATGATGCAACGCCGGTGGCTGCTGATACCAGGGTTTTGATGAATAAATATTTCTTCATGTTTTCGTCAATGCTGTTGATGATAAAATTCATTTTCTTGGATTGACGTTTGCTGGTAAATAATGCGTTTAGTTTTTTATCAAATGTGCTTTGTTCAAAAAACATAAACAGCATGTAAACCAAAATCATACCTGTTGATGCAGCGATGCCAGCGACCGATGAACCGATGTTGGCAGCAACCTTGGTAATATTTGGAATCATATTGGAATCAAACTTTAAGCCAACAGAGTTAGATAAATAATGCGCAAAGTCGGTTAACCGAGTCTGCAAGTCGGGCAGAACCGTGACCAGTTCACTGAACATTGGCTTAATTTGCGTTATAAACAGATATACAATAATTGCAATTGTGCCAATCGACAGTATTCGTGATGTCCAATCAAATAGTATGGATGGGCGCGCTGAAAATAGTTTACGGTAATATGATGCGATTGCGTTTATTAGATACCACAAAAATGTTGCGACCAATAACGGAATTAAAATTGAACGTCCCAGCCACAAAAACAAGACCAGGCCCGCAAATAGTATCATGCCGTTCATAGTTTGGTTCCTTTTTTTATTGTACGGTTATTTCAATGGATTCAGGTTGTGTACTTGTAATTGGTGCCGGGGTGCGGGATGTGCTGATTGTGAAAAATGCCACCAGCATGATTATATTTAATATCACGGCCACCGTAGAATACAGGCCGCCAATATTGCTGCGCAATGTTTTCTGATTGCTGGCCATTAACCATGCCCCCAGGATTAGTGCCGCGATACTGGTTATTAAAACAGCGTTAAATCCAAAAAAGAATCCAGACATTACAGTAATTGTGGTAAATGTTATAACTGTATTCAGTGGACACGACAACACCCAGTTGTTCAGCCTTTTGTACCATGATGCGTGTATTGGTTGACCCGGCTTGCGTGGCGTGGGCGCATCCAGCAGATAGCCAGGAATCCAAATTAGTGAAAAGCCAAATGGAATGCTGAATATAATCTTCCATGTTGGGATTTTCATTTCGCGTGCACGCATAAATTTTAGATAAACATTACAGATAAATAATCCTGTGATGTATAGATAGAGCAGGGCAATCGCAATAATTATAAGTGTGACCAGCAGGTGCGATTTTGCATCCAAATACATTAAATACAACAATGCCTGATTATAACTGGTTAGGACAAATATTGCGGTCAGTAAAAATGTCACAGAAATAATAAAATTTTGTGCATTGTGCAGTGCGACAAAACTGGGGCGGTCAACCCGAATCCGTGGCAGGCGATATGCAAAATATAATGTCGCCAGTCCGCAAACCAATGTTGCGACGCCGCCTAGTGCGATTTGTGATGCAGGGGCAAACATATTTGGTGAAAAGATGCCGTATATAAAACTGACCAAAATAAACAGACACATAATCGCAATGGCGTATTTTAATGGCTTGGTCAATAGCCAGGTTCGCAAGGTTGGTGATTGTGTCTTTGTCATTTTGTTCCCCCTTTGGTAATGTCAATATTATGATATCATAACTTTGCCGTTGGATAAAGTTGTTATATCGGTTGGGCAAATCATTTCAGTAAAGTTTGCCTGGTGACTGATGAATAAAAATGTTGTGTCTGGCATTGATGCAATTGTGTTGGCAATCAGTTGCTGGGTTGCGGCATCTGCGCCGGAATCGGGTTCGTCCAAGATCGCAAATTGTGGGCGCGTCATTAACAGTCGCAATAGCATTAAACGCTTGCGTTCGCCACCGGAAAAGCCGACATTGATACTGCGGTTTAGCCATGTTTTTGGAATGTCCAGTGTGGTGCGGACTGATTCTAGGTTTTGCAAAAATTCCCCCATAGTCAGGTCGTGACCTGTTTGAAAATGCGTGTGGGCCACGTAAGAATGTTTCAAGAAACTTAGTACTGTTAAGCCCGGGATTTCTGGAACGTTTTGTGCACCAAGAAAAATTCCCATCAATGCGCGCGTGGTTGCGTTTTCAGATGTGATGTCGCGGCCATCAAAAAATATAGTGCCAGAATCAACGCTATATGCAGGATTCCCGGCGATTGCCTGGGCCAGGGTGGATTTGCCAGAACCGTTGTGCCCCGCCAATAAATGTCGCGCGCCACGCTGTACAGACAGGTTGATGTCTGATAATAATTTTTTGTCGCCCAGGGATACTGATAAGTTTTTTATTTCTAACATTTCTTTATTCCGTTGCTAGTGCCATTTGTATTAACTGTTTTGATTCAACCAAGAATTCCATTGGCAGGCGTGATAATATCGGCGTTGCCGCACCACCAATGATTAGTGCAATTGCTGCATCGGTTTGTATGCCTGCCTGGTTCAGGTATAGCAACGCAGCAGCATCAATTGTGCCGGTTGTTGCCTCGTGATTTTGATGGTTGTTGTTGCCGTTATGGATTATTGTTGGCAATGTGTTTGCGATTGCGTTTTCTCCGATTATCTTGGTGTCACATTTTGATGCGTTGCGTGAATTGTTGCCAGCAAATGAAACCAAACTGCGAAATGTTTGGTGCGAGCAATCTGTGGCAACGCCATATGATACGATATTAGATGTTGTGTTGTCGCCAATATGAATCATTTTTGTGCCGGTGTCGGCCTGTTGTGCGCCACGGGTAATTGATAGTGAATAAAAGTCGCTATACGCATTGTTTCCGGCTAAAATCGTCGATGGATATTTCCAGGTTAGGGTGCTGCCAACCTCCATCTGGGTCCATAGAAGTTTTGCGTTGTCAAAGCATTTTCCGCGCTTGGTGACAAAGTTCAAAATGCCACCCGTGTTTTTTGTGCCGTCAAAGTCACCTGCAAACCAATTTTGTACAGTTGCGTATTTTACGGTTGCATCGTGGTGTACGATAATTTCAACCACACCGCTGTGCAGTTGATGGTTCGGTCGGCGTGGGGCACTGCAACCTTCCATGTATGTTAATTCTGCGCCACTGTCAGCGATAATCAGGGTGCGTTCAAATTGACCAATTTTTGCAGTTTCAATTCGAAAATAACTGGCCAGGTCAATGGGGCATTTTGTGTTTGGTGGAACATAAACAAATGTTCCGTCAGAAAATACTGCCGCGTTTAATGCCGCAAAGAAATTGTCTGATTGTGGTACGACGGTGCCCAAATATTTTTTTACCAATTCGGGATATTGTTGTACGGCATCGGAAAAAGGTAGAAAGATTATGCCCAAACGCTGTAATTCCGCCGTATAGGATGTGTGAACAGAACGGCTGTCAACTACAGTATCTGTTGCCATACCCATCAAGGCTTTCTTTTCATTTTCGGGCAGCCCCATTTTGTCGTAAATGGCCCCCAGGTCGGAATTATCAACAGGTGCAGGTTCGTTGTAATAATTCAAACTGTCATAATCAATGGGGGAATAATCAATTTCGGCCCAATGTGGTTCTTGCATTTTTTTCCATGTCCGGAATGCATCCAGTCGCCATTGTAATAGCCACGATGGTTCATTGCGCAGGCTGGAAATTTTTCGGACAAGATTTTCAGATAATTTTGGCATTGTGCATAGTTATGATTCTTGCAGGGCAAGTTGCTTGGCCTGGGCAAAAAAGGTTAGTGATTGTCCCAACAGACCGTCGGTAAATGTTGATGACAGTAAACCATCTGGTTCGGTCGTTGTCAAATGGTGCAAGAAATTATCCGCGCGGCGCATGTAATTATCAACATTGCGTGCGATTTCAGAATCTAGCTTTATACTGCGGCGCAATTTTTCCAATGCAAATGGGTTCTTGGCGTATTCGTCCATAATCCCGCCCAATGCACGCCACAGTGGGTGTTCGGATGTATTGCGTGGCATGATGTCAATCGCAGCCATTATTGGAATTAAGTTTTGCAACAAATCCTGGTAAATCATTTCTGCGTTTTCGGCAATGGCATTTGTTGCGTATTTGGTTTTTAAAACATTTTGCATTTTTACAATCAGATTGTATTGATGGGTCAGGGTCTTGGTCGTGTCGTTGATGCGTGTATTTATGCGGTACATAAACCATGCAATAAAAATCAAAGACGCAAAAATTAAAGAAATCAAAACTAAAATCAAAGTGTTGTTCATATGCTTCCCCTGGGCTGAATATATTTGTTTGCTTTTTAGTATAGCATCTTTTCGCGATTCGTGCGATTTTATCTTGTGATATGTTTTTTGGGGCTTTTTGGTGCGTTTTAGGTCTTGCACAGATTCGGTCAAATTGTTATAATAAATACAATTATAAGGAAAGAAAGGAAGATAAATGTTCCGTAAAATTTTGATTGTTGCAATGTTTGCGACTGCGGCGGGTTATTGCTTTGCTGCGGAATCATTGCCCCAGGTCGTCACATCCGAAGTGTTTTATACCCAGGAAAAGATTGTTGATGAAAACACTGATGTCCAGGTAGAGGTTGTTGATATGTATGCCGATGTGCCGGCGTGGCCGTTGGCGGGGTCTGATGCTGATGTGACGGTGTCGTGCGAAGGCGTGTCTTGTTCCAAGAAGTCAGACGATAATATTCGCATTGTTTCGAAAATTGGTGCGGACTTGGTTGTTGAAAATAATTTCAATTTAGGTGCGCGTGGCGAATTTGCAGGGTGGTCTGGTGGGGCAAATATGTTGCACGGGAATCAGATTCCTGTGGGCTTTGCCGATGAATGCAATAATGTTTCTGAAATGCCGTTGCTGCATCGCGAAGTGTTGGAAGATGATGGCGGTAATGTGTTGGCCGTGTCGCGCAGTGGGCGCAAGGTGTGCAATACATATGCCGATGGTTATACTGCGTTCTTGGCGAAAAGCGGAAAAACAGATGCAGAAATTGCGGCGATTGTCGCCCAGGATGAAGTTGTTGTCGATAATGGGGCAGAGGCAGAGATTGCAGTTGCGGTATCTGCGGATGCCGAAGCGCCAGTTAACCTGACCGACCAGGTTCGTTCATGGGTCGTTGCAAATGGTCAGACACTGCGTGAAGTGTTGCAGTCGTGGTGTGATAAAGAAGGCTGGGACCTGGTGTGGACAACCGCACGTGAATATCCGATTGAAGCCAGTGCCGTTTTCAAGGGCCGCTTTGTTGATGTGGCGTCGGCCTTGGTTCGTAATTTTGGGCGCGCGATGCCTGTACCATACGCGAAATTCTATAAGGGGAACAGGGTTTTGGTTGTGTCCACGAACGAAGAATAAAATATTGATACCGATTCCGTAGGAGAAAAATAAATGATAAAGACATTGAAAAGTTTGGTCGTTGCAGTGCTGGTTTGTGCGGGCGTTGGCGGTTGTGCAAAGCAAGAATCTGCCAAGGTCGCGGCATCTGTGGACCAGGATTTTATTAACGCGTATGATGCGTTTGAAATGGCCAAAAATCCACGGGCAAAGGTTGCCAGTGGTGATACTGTTTCAATGTCCGAAGGTATTTGGTTGGGTAATAAATCAACCGTGTTGGAACACAGAAATAATCTGCCGGCGCGTTTTGAAAGTGATACGGGTATTACTATATTATTAAATGAACCTGTGTCATTACAGGTCTTGGCAAATGATATTAATTCTATTACTGGAATTCCGGTAAAAATTGATAGCCAGGTTGCGTCTGATAAACTGAAAAAGGTTGTTAATGTTGCATATACTGGCAAGTTGTCGGGTCTGTTGAGTCAGGTTGCAACAGATTTGGACCTGTTGTGGTATTATGATAAAAATTCAATTGTATTCTATGAAACAGAAACCAAGACATTTACATTATATGCATTGGGGACAGATGTTTCGTATCAGACCGCGGTCGCAACAGATGATGGTAACCAGGTGTCGTTGGAATCAACACTGAAAGAATGGGACGAAGTAGAAGCGACAATTGCATCGATTATTGGCAAGTCTGAAAATGCAGACTTTACAGTTTCGCGCAGTTTGGGGACAATTACAGTCACGGCATCGCCATCAATATTGGCACGTGTGGGTGAATATATTGAACGCCAAAACAAACGCCTGTCACAGTTGGTGACGATTGATGTCAAGGTTTTGCAGGTTTCGATTTCAAATGAATCTGCGTTTGGGTTGAACTTGGCGGCGGCGATTAATTCGGCATCAGGGTTGAATATTGTTGCGAATCCAAAAAATAATCTGGCAACGACCGAGGCCAGTTCTATGAATATCGCGGTTCTGTCAAATACGGTATCGGCATTGACGGGTGCAACACATATGGAAGGCTCGTCAATTGTTGATGGTGCATACACCCAGGACGATATTATGAATGGTTCGTTGTCCGGGGCCGCAGGCAGCAGTGCGCTAATCGAAGCCTTGGCCAAGCAGGGCAAGGTATCGTTGGTGACAAATGTTGGTGTGACAACACGCAGCAATCGTGTCGCACCGGTCAGCAATACCCGCACAACAGGTTATATCAAACGCTTTGAATCACGCAACTTTACAACGGTGGAATCAAGTACGGTTGACCAAGATGATTTGGAAACAGGGTTTACAATGCAATTGTTGCCAAATGTTTTGGAAAATGGAAAAATCTTGCTGTTGTTCCGTATGTCTGTGCGTGAATTGTTGCGTATGAGCACCCAGACAATCGGCGAAGTGACCCTGCAATTGCCAGAAGTGGAAGAACGCAGCTTTATGCAAGAAATTATTATGGAATCGGGTCAAATGTTGGTTGTATCAGGCTTTGAAAAACAGACGGGTAATGATACGCGTTATGGCTTGGGTGATCCTGACTTTATGGCATTGTCGGGTTCCCGCGAAACCAGTGCAACCCGCGAAGTTTTGGTTGTTATCCTGACGCCACAGGTTTTGGTCAGCCCAATGGATGCAGAACGGACGATACAGCAGCACTGGGGCGCACCACTAAACTAAAAATAAATTATAATAATTCATCTAAAAATAAATCGGGTATCTCATGTAGCGTTTGTACACTACGATTCCCGATTTCTTTTTATCTAAATCATTCTAATTTATTTTATTCCTGGTTTTGACGCCAACGGATTTTTATATATCTAAATCATTATCTTTAATTTTTTATCTTTGGCGCAAGGGGCTTTTCCCGAAAAACAACACTTGCCTAAAATTGCGCAAGGCGTTATAATCTGTGGTGTAGAAAGTAAAAAACAATGCCGAAATAAATGGGACGATTTTCCGCGGCATAATTTTTTTTGAAAAAATCCCTGAAATCTGCATTTTTTATTCCCCCTTTTTATGCCGAAAATAATCGTCGGTTTTGTTGTTGCGATGTTTATGGCGACAAGTGCGTTCGCAGAAATTGAAGGAGAGGGCACGTGTCGTGCGGCCTGGATGCTGTGGGACTGGATTTATAATGGTGAAATGAATCACGCTTGCACACGTTTGAATTATGGCGATTGTCCTGATATTTGTTCGGCGTATGATGTGGACTATAGTGATTGTTATAACAGTTGTCAGCAATTGTTTGATGATATGAATGCGGTTAATGATTTATGTTATGCCGCCGATGGTGGAGAGGTGCACAAAGACGTTTGGTTGGAATATGCGCGTACATGGTGTGATTATCCGTATCAAATGCCATATCATTTGCGCTTTGGAAATGTCGCTAATCCCGAAGATTCTGAAGAGATACTATACGGTGCGTTTGAAGACTTGGCGTTTGCAGACAATCAAACCACTGTGCGTTGTTATAATGGTGATAGTGATAATGGTATGACAACAAGGTATTTGACGGTATGTGATTGTGCAGGTCGTATGGATGATTTGTATTCTTGGTATGACTATTGTTCAACAAGTATATATGAGGAGGACGAAATCAATACTTGTATCCTTGGTGATGATGGCATGACAACATTGTTGTGTGTGCCGTTTGAAGAAGCGTTTAATAATGATGGGTGTAGCAACATCTGTTTTTGCGAGGGTTCGGATGGGGAACAAGTTGCAGGTGAATGGCACGATACTGGAAACGGGCGGGTGTATTCAAGTGTTTTTGAATTTATTGATTTGAATTCGGGGCGGGCTGAATCTGTATCCAATTCCGCGGCACTTGCGTTTGGATGTTCATATACAGAATTTAATGAATGGGCGTGTCAATCGGGATATTATATGTCAGGTGCAAATGTTTGTTCGGCGTGTCCGTCACATAGTTCGGGCGCCCAAACATCGTCGTATGCGAATATGGATGATGTTAGTGCATGTTATGTTCCGGTTGGAAAATATTCGGATACGACCGGGGCGTATGAAATTGGACCAAGCAACTGTGAATATAAAAAATAATTTGCCCGCCGGTTGGCGGGTTTTTTATAATTTTTTCGGCGACAAAAAAGCGCGCCATTGGCGCGCAAATTTGTTTACACATCTTGTGTATTAAGCCATTTTAGCAACTTTCTTGGCCAGGCGGGAAACCTTGCGTGCAGCGCGTTTCTTTGGCATGATTTTGCCAACAGATTTCATAATCTTGCTTTCTGCGTTGCGTGTCGCTGTTGTTGCAGCGGCCTTGTCCCCAGATTCAATCGCAACCAATGCTTTTTTTGTCGCGGTCTTTACAGCGCTGCGACGGGCAGTGTTAATTGCGTTTTTCTTGGCTGTTACCAAAATTCTTTTTTCAGATGACTTGTGATTTGCCACTTTATTTTCCTTTTATTTTAGTCACGTTTTTGTTATTTTATAGAAAACAAACATAAAATCAAGGAAAAATAAAATGATATACGCAATTACTTTAATCGTTTCTTATTTGTTGGGGTCGATACCAATGGGACTGTTGTTTACCAGGCTGATGGGCAAAGGCGACCTGCGCAAGGTGGGCAGTGGTAATATCGGTGCAACCAATGTTATGCGGGTCGGCGGACTGCGTATGGCGGGGCTGGTTTGGATTATGGATATGTTAAAGGCAATTGCGGCGGTTTTTATCGGACGATATGTCGCCGGGGACGGCTTTGGCGCATGGTGCGGTTTTGTCGCAATTGTTGGGCATTGTTATCCCGTGTGGTTAAAATTCAAAGGGGGCAAGGGAATTTCATCGTTGTTTGGTGTGTTGTTGGCGGTTAGTCCCATGTCCTTTGTTGTATGCGGGATTGAATGGTTGTTGGTTGCGTTGACATCGGGGATTTCATCACTGGGGGCAACAATTGTGTTTTGCCTGATTCCAGTGCTGGGGTTTGCAATTGATACAACGGTTGGGTTTGCGTTCTTGGCAATTGGGTTGCTGTGTATGTGGCGGCATCGTGAAAATATCAAGCGATTGCTGGGGGGCAGTGAATCCAAGATAGAATGGAAATGGAAAAAGTAATTTGTATAAACCGCGCGATTTTGGCGCGGTTTGTTCTTTATTTTTATTCGTTTTTGTGGTATAATGCGCGGTAAGAAAGGTGGGATTTATGTTGAGATTTGTTTCTGTGATAGTGTTATCTATGATTGCAACGGGTGCATTTGCGGCTGCGCCGAATACTGCGCGTCGTTCAATGTCCAGCCAAATGGTTGCGGCACCCAGTACGGCACGCGGCGCATTTATGGGGACGCACAATACCGGGATAACCAGCGGGAAACAGGTCTTGGATGCCAATGTCGGGCAAAATGCGCCGGCGGTTGATGTGCCGGATGTACCCGATGTGCCATCAATTGATGTCCCAGATATGCCAGGGGAAAATGTAAAGCCTGATTTGCCAGTGCAAAAGAATCAGCGTGAAAAAGAACGACTGGCGTGTATGAGCAATAATATCGGTGTTGGTAATACCTTTGTTTGGGCATCGCGTTTCAGCAATCTGGACAACTATGCCACGATGATAGAGGATGTTGAAAATCCAGAAAATAATTCCTGCTTTGTAAAGGTTGAACTGAAATCAAATGATGCGCGCATTGATGTATCTGATGTGCCGACAAAATATTATGAAATGGGGCGCACAATTACATGTGGTGCGTGGGCAAATGCCGATACTTTGCGCAGTCGAATCCTGGATGCCAAGAAAAAAGCACGCGTTTGGGGAACCGTTGGTGGTTCTGTTGGTGGTGCCGCGTTGGGTGTTGGTGCGATGGAATTGTTTGGAAATAAATTGATTGGTGGTAATGTTCAGGGGCAAGAGGCAATGGAGGGCGGCGAATTGTTGCGGTCACAATTGCTGGTGCTGAAAAAAGATGATGTTGCCGCATTTAATAAGTTCCGTGACAGTATTCAGGAATTGTACAAGGAATGTAATTCTGATATTTGGGCCAGTGCGGAAAAGCCGGCCGCGTGTACCGATGGCGTAATTCTTTATTACGATTCGGTTAAAGATGTATTTTAAAAAATCCCCAGTTTGGGGATTTTTTTGTGTCTTTTGAAATGAGCTATCTTCTATAATATATATATGTCACAGATTTTTGAAAAGTTATTGATTTTGCGTACCCCGGGAATTGGACCGGTAAAGTATAATGCGCTGGTCGAACGATTTGGTTCGGTGGTGGCGGCGGCCGACAGTCTGAATTCTGATATTGCGCATCGCGATTCGGTTCTGCGTGAAATGGATCGCGCGCAAAGTTTGGGAATAAAATATATTGCAGATGATATGCCTGAATATCCGGTGCGATTGCGGGAATTAAAAAATCATCCACCGGTGATAAGTGTGCGCGGGGATTTGAAAACATTGACCAAGCCAATTGTATCAATGGTTGGTACGCGCCATGCAACCGCCGCAGGAATGGGCTTTGTCGCGAATATTGCATGCGAATTTGCGAATCGGGGTTTTGCAGTGGCATCGGGCATGGCCATTGGGACAGATACCGCCGCGCACAAGGGCGCATTGCGGGCAGCGCAATCGTCGGTCACAATTGCGGTTGTGGCAGGGGGCGTGGATTATATTTGGCCGGTGGAAAACGAGGCGCTGTACTATGAAATCTTGGAACGTGGCGCGGTTGTCAGTGAAATGCCGGTCGGCTTTGTGCCAGTGGCGACAAACTTTATCCAGCGAAACCGCTGGGTTGCGGGGATGTGTGATGCCCTGATATTGGGCGAGGCCGATTCGAAATCAGGTTCAATGGCGACAGCGCGATTCGCTATTGATTATGGTCGCGATGTTTGGGCAATACCGTCGCACCCGTCAGATGCGCGGGCCGCCGGGCCAAATAGCCTGATTGCCACGGGTGCAGCACGGTTGTGCAGTGGTGTGTCTGATTTCTTTGCGGGGGCGGAAAAAAATGAAACAAAGAAAAAAATTACAACCAAAAATGAATCGGAAAATAATCTGATTGATAAAATTAGTTCGATTCCGGTGTCTGAATCTGTATTGGCAGATGTTGTCAAAAAATCGGTTTCGGAAATCAAAAGCGAATTGGTCGTATTGGAATTGCAGGGTTTAGTGCGAAAAGTTGATGGTGGATATGTTTTGGTGTGATAAAAATCTTGTCTATACAGTGTATATACAAAGCGCAGAAAACAGCCAAAAAAACGAATCGTTGTCAAAAAATAAAAGTTAAAATTTTGTTCAAAAGTTGGTTGTAAACTGAAATATATCTTATAAATTATCTGTCGTATCCAAACGATAGAAGTGTTAATCAAAACGAGAGATATTTTTATCGAACATTAATAAAAAGCGAGAGAGTTAAAAGTAGGGCAATATAAACGCAGAAAATGCGTTTTTGTGCAGGTGACTTTTACAACCTGGGGGCCGGTGCGAAAAAACTCTTTTAGGGAAGGAAAGGAGAAAAAGCAATGCAGACAATGGCAAAGACACAAATGATAAATATTGAAAATATCAAGGGTGCTGTTGCCGCTAAAATTGAAAATGCTGCGTTTGCTTCTTGGATTGCACCACTGCAGTTTGTTGTTGATGGAAATGTGTTGGTGTTGCGTGCACAAAATCAATTCTCGGCTGATTTTATTAAAAGTGTTTATGGTGGTGTGTTGGCGGGTGTTGCCGCAGAATATGGTTTGGCCATTGATATCTGTGTTGCAAATGCTGTTGCAAAACCAGTCGCACCAATCGCAAATGATAATAATACACAAAGTTTTTCCCCTGAAAAAGTTGCTGAAAAATCTGATGCCAAGTTCGATTCATTTGTGACATCTGATGAAAATTTATTTGTTGTGTCGGCATGCAAGAAAATTGCCAGTGGTGCAGCGACATTTTCACCACTGTATATTCATGGTGCAGCAGGGTGTGGTAAATCATTATTGTTGGACTGTGTCTTTGCATCGGCAAAGGGGCGCGTTGTAAGAATGAGTGGTGGTCAGTTCGTTTCTGAATTCACACGCAGCCTGCACGATCGTACTGTGTTCGCATTCAAAGATTTCTGCCGTAACTGTGATATGTTTATTATGGATGATGTACAAAGCCTGGCCGGGAAAAAGGCAACAATGGATGAATTTGTACAGTTGATTGTTGATTTGCGTGCAGCAGGTAAAAATATCGTGTTGGCATCAAATGTTGCGCCAAGTGCATTGACCGGGTTTGACAGACGCGCACAGTCACTGATGGCATCGGGCTTGGTCGCAGATGTTGTTGCACCAAATGCGTATGTAAAATCAGTTATGTTAAAGCGTGCCGGTGTTTCATCAGATGTCGCAGATGCATTGGCGAATCGCACAGCGAATGATGGTCACTTGGTTGCAGGTATTGCCACAAAAATTAAGGCGTATGCAGATCTGATGGGTACGGCGGTTGATATGTCCGTGGCCCAGCATCTGTTGGCGGATTCATTGCAAAAGAACAAAACACCAATGGCAATGGTTCGTATGATGTGTGAAAAACTGGGTGTGTCATATGATGCAGTATGTGGTGCAGGGCGCAGCCGTAATTTGGTATTGGCGCGTCAGACAATGATGGTTGTCTTGAAAAATGCAACAGGTTTGTCTTTGTCAGAAATTGGTAATTTTGTTGGTGGTCGTGACCATGCAACAGTTTTGTATGCAATCAAGCAAATTGAAAAAGCAAAAGAAGCAGACTTGGTATTGTCGGCACAAATTGAACAACTGATTGCAGAATGCAGATAATTAAACGCCGAAATGGCGTTTTTTGTTTGGTAATCAAGGCATTGTATGATAAAATACAATAATAAAAGTGTTCCAAATTGGGGGGATTGTAATGAAAAAAATTCTGATTTTGTGTTTTGCAATGTTTGGGTTTGTTGCGACTGATGCGCTGGCCGCAAAGTGCCTGGATTATGGTGTTGCCAGGGAAGAATGGTTGTTAGAATTTGATGACGATGGTGGTGAATATTCTGAATGCAAATTGGACAAACTGGATGATGAGGTTGATGTTCGCTGGTGCGCAAATCCACAAAAGGCACCGGGTGCAGGACGCGAAAAAACAGCGCCTGGGGGTGATGGTCGTGTTGTTTGGGTGGCGAATTCTGTGTATAAGTCGACGGCAACCAAGGGAAATGGTTGGGTCTTAAATGCAGGGCGCAAGGATGCATCAAATGTTTGTATGTTCTGTCCAACTGGTTTCCATTACGATTCGGCAAAGCAAAGATGTATAGAGGTGCATGAACAAAAGTGTACTTATTTTGTTGGGGCAAAGTGCAAGGCAAAGGAATCTTATTTGACAGAATATGGTACACATGGGTGCTATATCTGTGACCAACGCGAAGATGGGTCATGTTCAAATGGGAATCGTGTCTTTATGCGCGAAGGTGCCCTGGGCGGTGATGCACAGACCAAGAAAAATCATGTTTGGGTATGTCGCGCAGATTTGAAAAAATGGGTGGCCGAACCAATTAAACCATGTGCGGGGAACAGTGACCTGTCGGCGGATTATCAGGCCGGACGTGCATTGGCACCGGTAATCAGAAATACAAATCGTAATGTTAGCCACAATAATGCAAGTTCGTTTGTTGTGACGGGTGGCGAATTGTGTATTGAATGGAAGTGCAATGCTGACAAGGGGTATAAGGAACGAGACGGTAAGTGCGTTCAAGATTCTGATTATTCAGCATATTGCACGCAAAACGGTGGTGAATATGTTGACGGGAAGTGTGAATGTAAAGATATCTTGGGGTTGGAACCAGCAGATAGTAATCGGACTTGCAAGTGTAAAGGTGGTTCGGATTATAATTGGGATGCCGCGCAGCGCAAATGTGTCTTGAGTCAGGCAGCGCAAAATCGTAATAGAGCAGCGGCCAATGCTAAACAAAAATGTCAGAATTCTGGCGGACAGTACAAGGGCGGTAAGTGTGTATGTGATGCGGCCAAGAACTTGAGAACAGAGGCAGGGGCGTGTGTATGCACAGATAACAATTATGTTCGCAATGGTGATAAGTGTGATTTGACAGATGAGGCCGCGTATCGTCAGTTGTGCGAATCGGCAGATGCCAAGGCAACAGGTGCGTATTGGGATGTTGCGTTGAAATCGTGTAAGTGTACGGATGCGCAAAAGTTGTTTATCGATGGCAAATGTATTCAGGATCCTGAATTGACGGCCAAGATAAATGCATGCAAAGAAATCCCAGGCGCAGTATGGCGTGCCAATGAATGTGTGTGCGAAGACAGCGATATGGAAATAAAAGACGGGCAGTGCGTTGAAACAGAAGAGGCGCGCAAAAGACGTGAATCGGCCGCGTTGTCGGTAAAGATTACAACCGCCAAGCGTCGTATTGATGCAGCGATGACGAATCTGAATAATATTACAAGTGGTTTGGAAACCAGTGTTTGGAAAAATGCCGAAGGTAAGTTCAATACTGCGCGTTTGGCATCGGATTCGATTGCAGGTGTCGTGTTGGGTACAGCGGGCGGATTGATTACCAGCAGTGTTATGAAAAAAGCCCAAATCGAAGATGGGTTTGAAGATATAAATTGCACAATCGGTGGTCAAACAGTTGCCGGTTGGGGTGATGAGTTCCAGGTCGGAATCAGATAAAAAATCCCGCCGAATTGGCGGGATTTTTTTTGTATGGTGGTTTGGGATTAATTATGATTGCTGCCCATGATGTTGGTTATCGCGTTAATGCATACCGTGGTCATTGCGTGTGTTGCCGCGCCCAGGTATTCGCGCGGGTTAAAGTTTGATGGATGTGTGGCCAACGATTCGCGCACGGCGGCGGTCATTGCCAGGCGCAGGTCGCTGTCCACATTGATTTTGCAAATGTTTGTTTGTATTGCACGACGCAGTTGCGCGGGTGCAATGCCGCGCGCGTTTGGCATATCGCCACCGAATTTATTTACTGTTTTGATTAGGTCGCTGGGTATTTGGGATGCGCCATGTAGTACCAATGGAAAGTTGGGCAGTTTGGTTGCGATTTCTGATAAAATATCGAAACGCAATTCTTCGTCATCTGATTTGCGTTTATAGGCCCCGTGGCTGGTGCCAATGGCGATTGCCAGGGAATCAACATTGGTCGCAGCCACAAATTTTACTACATCGTTGGGGTTTGTATAACTGGATGTGGTGGATTGTGTGTTTTCATCTTCGATTCCTGATAGTGTGCCCAGTTCAGCCTCGACCGAAACATTATGTTTGTGGGCCAATTCGACAACGCGACTGGTTAATTCAATGTTTTGGTTCAGTGGTAATTTGCTGGCGTCAATCATTACAGATGAAAATCCAAGTTCGATAGCCGCTGCGCACGCGTCAAAAGATGCGCCATGGTCCAGGTGCAGGGCAATCTGGTCGGTGGGCGTTATGTTCGCACCGCGAATCAGGCCCATCAGCATATCGTCCCCCATGTATTTTAATGCGGATTCTGATACTGCCAAGATTGCCGGGCTGTGTGTTTCACGGGCGGCGGTCAGGATTGCGTTCAGGGTTTCCATGTTATAAAAGTTAAATGCCGGCACGGCGTAGTGATGCGCCAGTGCGTCCAAAAACATTTCGTGTGTGTTTACCAATCCAAAGTCAGAATATTTCATAATAAAACCCCTTTGGCAAAATTATAGCATATTTAGTGCAGTGGTGGGGATTTTTTTTGGCGGTGCGCTTGACTGTTGGTCAAAATGTGCAACAATAATCACGAATCGGGGGCGTGGCAGAGAAAACCGAAATAAAGGACAAAAGATATGAAAAAATTGCTGATTTCTATCGCTGGTTTGGCTCTGTTGGCGGGCTGCTCGTCTTACTATGATTATTACAAGGGTGGCGTACGTTATACCCAGGATGGCGATGATTGCATCTATCGTGCGGTTGAACGTGGTCGTCACTTTAATGATGAAATCCGTACAATGGATTCTGATAAAAAGGTTGTTTATCGCAACACAAGTTGCCGTGATATGTATGCACGTGATGCGTTCGGTTTGCCAAAAATGGAACGTCAGGTTGTTGCACCAGCCGCCCAGGAAGTTAAAAGCTGTGGCTGTGACAAATGTGGTGCGACAAAGCGCAAGTATGTTATTGTGCCTGCGAAATAATTAACAGTTTCTTTCTTGTTCAAAATTGGTGCCGGTTGGCACCTTTTTTGTTTGAATGTGGGGTGGGATTGTGATAAAATATGTGGGAAAAGAAAAAAGGGGTTTTGTATGAAAAGACTGATGAAAAAAATCAATTTTGCGATTATTGGTGCGATGATGGCTGTGCCTGCGGTGGCGGCACCGGGTGGGACCAATGATGCAATCTGTAAACTGATGGAACAGTTTGCCGGTGTGTTCAGCACTTTGCGTTTGCTGGCGTTTATTGGTGCCGGGTTTATTATTGCCGGCTGGGCATGGGACTGGATTTCCAAAGGTAAAGGTGTTGAAATCAAAGATGTAAAGGACAAAGGTATCGGTATGTTGGTTGGCTTTATCGTCTTGTTCAGTATCGGTGCAATTCTGTCGGCGTTTATGTCGATGGCGGGCGATGGTGGTTCGCTGGGTTGTGTCGGCACAATGTGGTAATCAATCCAAATTGAAATTAAAAAGCGGGCGTTGCCCGCTTTTTTTGTTTTGTTATTTGATAAAGGTCAGTCCGTATTGTTTGATAAATTCTTTGGTTAATTTATTGTATTCGGATTGAATGTCGTTGACTTTTATTTTGGTTAAGTTGTGTTCTGGGTACTGATTTTTATTCATCAGGTGTTTGCGTGCCGTCATCATTTCATTGCTTAAAATGTTATTAAGTTCGGTGATGGTTCGATGTGTTGTGTGATTAAACTGGATTATTGTGCGTTCCAGTCCACCCAAATATTCACGCAGGGCGTTTGTTGGCATATAGTCAGTCAATGGCGTATCCGATGGTATACCATAGTGGTGTCTGATTTGGTCGGTGTCGAAATAAAAGAATGCGCGTTGTTTTTTGTGATGTATGATGCGATGGTTGCCATCCAGACCCTTGATAATTCCGTTCAGGATTTTTTCGTGCTGGGCAATTTGTGCGCGCAGGTTTATACGATTGATTTTATCTGTTTGAGTTTCCAATTCTGATAGTGGAACGCCGGGCATTAAAAAGTATGTGGCGGCAAATGGGTCGTTGCTGGTTTGGCCGGCCAGTACCCAACAGGCAAAGCGACTAAGTTGCATATCGTGGGTTATCGAATACTTATTATTTCGCATTGGGTATCTTGTTTCGGTTGGTATGGTGTGGTGCATAAATAAATGGAATGGGGTGCGCGCGTCGTTGGATTTTTTTGATAATGTTTTTGCGGCGTCGCGTACGGTTGGGGTATCAAAGATTTCTGAATTTGGCAATGCCAGTTGCCCGTGCAGACCGGTTTTGAAATAAACCTGGGCGGATTTTAAGGCAGACAGTGTCCAGTATTCATTGCCAAAATGTGGATTGCTGGAATTTGGTGTAAACAAATCGGGGACGAATTCTTCGTCGATGTAGTGTCGGGCCAGGTTCAGGGAATGGAATTGTAATTCGTGTTGTGTCATGGTGTTTGGTTTCCTTTGGGGTTATTTTTTATCTTCGATATTTGCCAGTGAAAACAAGACAGACGATATCAGTGACTGATATGGTACATGCTGTTCGTCGGCCAGTTGTTTAATCTTGTCCAAAATAGGGCGCGGAATACGCATGTTGATAACGCAATCTGATTTATTAAACGCCTTGTAGGCCGCGTATTCACGCAGCAGCGTTTCCATATTCATAACGAACAATTGTTGCATAACGTTTGGCATTTACAAACCTCTATACTATTGACATTACAGCCGTACCTACAAGTGACTATATCATTGTATTTACACTTGTCAATACAAATGTAAATATTGTTGTAATTACAATTGTGTTGCAAGGTGTGTGGGCGGATGTGTTGTTGCTTGCTTTTTGGGGTGGTGGGGTATAAAATGTTGTCTGTATTTGGAAAGGAAGTTTTATGCTGAAAAAGATATTTTTGGGCTTGGTTTTGTGCGTGTTGGCGGTGATGCCTGTGCGCGCCGAATTAAAGGTTGATATTATTGCCGGGGCGGCAAATCCAATTTCGATTGCAATTCAAAAGTTTGAACGCGCCGATGGGGCCAGTTCAAAAGATGCGGAAACAATTCGTGCGGTTGTTGAATCAGACTTAAAGCGGACGGGGCTGTTTCGTATTGTAAATCATGATGCGTTCCCAGAATATGTGGAAATGAATATGTTGCCGAACTTTAAGTCTTGGTCGGCGATAAAGGCCCAGGTCTTGGTTCAGGCAAAGTTGTACAAGGAATCTGATGGGCGGTATAAACTGGAATTCTATATGTGGGATGTTAATGGTCGGGAACAGATAGAGGCGCAAAGCCTGGTCGCTTCGCGCAAGGCGGTACGTCGTCTGGGGCATATTATGGCTGATGCGATTTATGAACGTCTGACGGGCGAAGTTGGGTATTTTGATACACAAATTGTATTTATTGCCGAAACTGGACCGGTGCATAATCGGACAAAGCGTTTGGCGATTATGGACCAGGATGGTGAAGGGTTCCGGTATCTGTCTGACAAGGATACTTTTGTTATGTCACCGCACTTTTCACCGAATATGCAATCGATTGTGTTCTTGTCTTACTATAATGATGACCCAATGGTTTGGACACTGGATTTAGATACGGGTGAACAACGTCGCCTGGGGATGTTTGGGGGAATGAACTTTGCCCCGCGCTTTTCCCCAGATGGCACGCGTGTCGCACTGTCGTTGGTAAAACAAGGGATAACGCATATTTATGAATATAATATGGAAACCAAAGAATTGCGCCAATTGACATTTGGAAAGTCGATAAATACCAGTCCGTCATATTCCCCAGATGGTAAAAAAATTGCGTTTAATTCGGATCGTTCGGGACGACAACAAATTCATGTCTTGGATTTAGAAACCGGGGTTCAAGAACGCATAACATACGGGGCAGGGCGTTATGCGACACCTGCATGGTCGCCAGATGGGAATTATATCGCGTTTACCAAGATGGCGGATGATACTTTCTATATCGGGATTATGAATCCAAAGGGGCGTAATGAAAAAATATTGGCCGGCGGCTGGTTTATGGAGGCGCCGTCCTGGGCCCCGGGGTCGCGCCGATTGGTCTATTATGAAACAGAACGTGCGATTGATGGTATTGAGCGCATCAGCCATATTCGCAGTGTTGATATCACAGGACAAAATGTTTATGACATTGAATTGCCCGATGATGTTAACGGGGTTGAGCCAACTTGGTCGCCAAAATTACCGTAAAAATCGCCCAATGGGCGATTTTTACAAACTTTGTTTGTGGGTGGTGTGATGAATAAATTTTTTATTTTTTGTGTGTTAGTATTTGCAAGCGTGGCGGCCAATGCGGTGCCGGCGCGGGTTGGGTATATTGTTGATGGCGATACTTTTGCCGCCCAGGTTAATTTGCAAGATGATACGGAAATTTCGGTGCGTGTTCGTATCCGTAATGTCGATACGCCGGAAATGAATGGTTCTTGCACGGACGAGGTCAAGAAAGCAACTTATGCCAAACAACGATTGGGTGAAATTATTCCAGTGGGCAGTGTGGTTGAATTGTCTGATGTCAAGGATGATAAATATTTGGGGCGTATTGATGCGCGTGTTGCGGATAATATTGGGCGTGATGTTGGACGACTGTTGATTTCCGAAGGTGTCGGTCGTAAATATAACGGTGGTCGTCGATTGCCGTGGTGTGAATAACAAAAATCCCGCAGGTGCGGGATTTTGTTTGTTTATTCAATGCAGCAATTTACTGCGTTTTTTACCCAACTTTTTAATTTTGACATTTTGCCACCAGTTGGCGCAGGAATAGATGCTTTTTCTTCTTTCTTGGCGACTGGTTTGGATTTTTTTATTTCTGTGACATCGTCGCTGTCGGTTGTGATTACGCCCATGTTCAATCCCCAGAACATGCAGTACAGACCATAGGATTGGTCAAATAATTCATATGCGCCTTTTTTGTCACCAGCAGCCAGGGCCTTGGTGCCAACTTCGAATAAACGCATTGCGGCGGCCAGCAAGTGTTTGGAAATGCACCATACTTCGCCTTCGTATGCAGGGATAACCTTTAACATCAATTGTTTGCGCAGTTCGCGAACCTCGTTAATCAGGTCGTAAAAATGATGCTTGCCAGTTTTTGCACCCGAAAACATTAAATGTTCTTCGATTGAAATCAGGTTCATGATGCCGATGGTTAAATCTTGGTCTGATGATAAATCTTTGGGATTGACCTTTTTAGCGGCATCCAGTTTTTCAACATATTCTTGAACATTTTTGATTTTTTTCATTGTAAATTACCCCCGTGTGAATTAAAAACATGAAATCATAAACCAGCTGGCCAATGCCAAGGCAAAAACTGGTAATACAACCTTTTCAAATGGAAAGTGTGCGTGGCCGCCGTTTTTCTGTTTCATCCATTGATATAACTTTGATGTTGCGATGAAAATCAATGCGCCAACAATCGTGCCAAATAAAATTGGGTCCATTACAAATGCGCCACAGATTGATACTGGGTTATATTGGGCCACGCCCAAATATACAAATCCAATCATTGCCACAGATGATACAACCACAATTGTGTCGCGGCCCCAAAAGTGCCAATTCTTTTTGTCCATGAACTTTAACATCCAATACCCCAGCAGTGCCAATAATGCGCCAGCCCACAGGCCAACAACGCTGTCAGGAACACCCAGGCGACGTGCGATATCCAATCCGACACCAACCGCAATCGTGCATACTGGGCATGCAGGATTTGCAATTGCAGGGGCTGTAAACAGCAGTGCAAACAGTGCAGTAATATATTTTTTCATGATACCTTTTCCTTTCGCAATTTTTTCAGATGCTATATTATCTATAATATACGCGAAAATGTCAACAGGTGTAATTTTTTAATGATTATTTGCGTGAATTCTGTGTTTGCCAAAAGTCATATTTTTATGTTATAATTGCATAAACAAATGCAGAGAGAGAATTTTGGCAAACCAATATATATCTGTTAATCGCAAAAAGTATGCGGTCGGTTTGTTTTGGCAACCCATCGCGGCGGGCTTTGTCGCGCGCAATTATGCGCGCAGTTTGGCACGCAGTGTTGATAAAAAATTAAACCTGTACACTGAATATAATTTTATGGTTGGGTTGGCGGCGCGTCGTGGTGGCGTGCGCCCAGGAATGTTAAGCGCGGCCGCCGAAGTGATGGAGGCATTTTCTGAATACACATCGTTCTTGGCGGTGTTTCCGGTTGATAAAGGGTTTTATTTAGTTGCGGCCCGTAATGGGATTTTGTTGCAAGATGTCTTGTTTGAAGACGAAGGTGCAGCGCGCGCAGAATATGTAAAATTATCCGAGATTCCCGACTGGGGCGCGTTGTTCGCGCCGGGTGCGTGGGGAATGCCGCGTGCAGCCGAACGGAATCTGGGGGATTTGTTGTTGGGGCGTTCGCATGCCACATTGCATTCGATTAGTCGATTTCGGTCAGGGCTATTGTCGGCGATATTGTTGGCGGTATTTTTTGTCGCGGTGCTGGGGCTGTTTCGTGACCCGATTACAGAAATGCTGGCCCCACGCCCAAAAATGGCAGAGGTTGACCCCGAACTAGTTGCGGAATACAAAAAGCAGATAGAAGAGAAAAACAAGGAACTGGATGCGCAGTTTGAGATTGAAAAGCAATTGCCACCGGAACCAATTGTTATGCCGTATGAATTATTGCCGGATCCAATGGCGCGGGCGCAGTTGTGTTATCAAGCAATTGGGTTCTTGATGCAGCCAGTTTCGGGCTGGAACCAGGTGTATGCCGAATGTGGTGAAGGTTTTGCGACCGTCGAATTCAAGCGCAGTTTTGGAACCCTGGGTGAATTTTATGTAATTGCGGGTGAATTGATGCCAGGGGCATTGGTGCAAGAAATATCTGATGATACATTGCGTGTGCGGGCAACCTTGCCGGCGTTGGAACCGGTCGCATCCCAGGATGAACGCGATGCAGAAACGATTGTGCGTGATGTGACATCAATCTTTCAGGGGTTGGATACAAATATTCAGACGGAAATCGTTGTTGATACATTGACCAATGGTGTTGATGTGGCGACGGTTAATGTTGTTGAAATTGGCGCAGATTCAAAACTGGTGCCAATGCAATTTATGGAAATCTTTCAAGATTTTGGTGGGGTTTATATGACATTGTGTGCGTGGGACTATGCTTCGCGTACCTGGAACTATGAGGTGATAATCTATGCAAAATAAAAGTAAGTTTATGTTTGGTCTGATGTTGGCGGTGGTGTTTGCGATGCCGGCGCATGCCCAGGATTTTACAGATGCTGAAATGGATGAAATTTCGGCAACGGCGGTTGCAGATTATCAAGTCGAAGGTTCGCTGTTTGAACAGATTACAACACTGGAACAAGAAAAGGTCTTGATGCAGTTGGAAAAAGAACGCGCACAGTTGGATTTAGAACTGGATAGATTGGCCGCAGAAAAAATTAAACTGCATATGGAAATCGATACTTTGTCTGGGCGCGCGGAACAGCAACAGCAGGAATTAGAAACAGAAAAAGCAAAGTTAGAGGCCGAGGCTGCAAAACTGGAAGTGGAAAAAGAAAAGTTGTTGGCCCAGGCCGAGCAAGCCGCCAGCGCCAAGGCAACAAAAACCATTAAATCAGATAGCAGTGATGCAGAGGTTGATATTACCAGTAAATATCGGTTGGTTAACGTAATTGGTGCGGGAAATCAATTACAGGCAACAGTTCAAGATTTGTCATCGGGACAAAGCAAGCGCGTCAGTGTCGGCAAGGTATTAGATGGATTAGTTATCAAGTCTATATCGTTGGATGATGGGGTTGTGTTCGCAGATAAAAATGGTGAAACACAAACACTGAATGTTAGTGCATCGAAATAAGGGATGATATTGATAAAATGCCAAGTTCTGATAAAGACTTTTTGATAAAGGATAACGAGAAGCCATCCGTGCCGGCTGGATTGGAAACGGCGGAAAGCAAAGAGATTCTTGATTATCTGTTTTCGAATAATAATCGGTTGCTGACGGCGACGGGGGCGGCATTGGAATTGCCGCGCGATACGCAGAGTTTGATTGCCTATTTTTCCAGTGGCGAGATTATTATTTCGCGTACGCATCGTTATGATGGGCGCGTGCTGGCGTTTATTGATTTGCTAAAAAAACGCGGCCGTGTTATGCGGGTGCCGTTTTATTCAGATTTGGGGTTGATATCAAATATCTATAAAACGCACGAGGCTAGATTAGGTGGTGGTGCGCGTTCGCGTTTGGATTTTGATAACCAAATGCAAAAGGACTTTGTTGATATTATTGCCAAGGCTGCGGCGCAAAAGGTATCGGATGTTCATATCGAAGTTGCCGACCAAACAACAGTTTATTTCCGTGTCGATGGCAGTATGCAGCCAGTATTGGAATATAATTCGCAATGGGGCGAATCGTTTGTTCGTGCGGCATTTGCATCGGCAGATATGTCGAATGCGAACTATGCGCAAAATGAATATCAATCGGCACAGAAAGATGGGCGCACGCCGCTGCGCGGGACCAAGGATTTGTACCTGCCGTCGGGAATTTTAAGTGTGCGTATGCAGTTTAACCCGATTGCGTTCGGCAGTCGCTATGTCGTTATGCGATTGCTGTATGATAATCCGTCCGAAGGTATTAAAACAGAACAAGAGTTTGGTGAATATGAACAGCGATTGATGGCGCGTATGCGTTCTTTCCCAACGGGGCTGGTAATTGTTGCAGGACCAACCAGTTCGGGTAAATCAACGACACTGGTGCGTAATATGGCGTTGATGTTGAAAGAACGCAACTATGAAATCAATATGATTACGGTGGAAAATCCGGTTGAGCAAAAGATTTTTGGTGCGCGTCAAATGCCGGTGGTGAATACGACCAACGAAGAACAACGCGAAGAAAAATATACCGAAGCATTGGCCGCCGCATTGCGTAGTGACCCAGATACACTGATGGTGGGGGAAATTCGTACACTGGCCGCGGCACAGTTGACAGTTCGTGGTGCGCTGTCGGGGCATAATGTGTGGACAACATTGCATGCGAATTCTGCAATGGCGGCGTTGACCCGTTTGTTGGATTTAGGAATAGAGGCATTCAAATTAAAAGAAGAAACATTGATGCGCGGATTGATTTCAATGCGACTGTTCAAAAAGGTTTGCCCGCATTGTCGTCAGCCATTGTCAGAACATCCGCAACGCGGTGCATACCGTCGTGTGATGGATGCGTTTGGTGAACTGGGGCTGCGCCAGGTGTATCAGCGCGGGCCGGGATGTCCGCACTGTAATGGTACGGGGAACATTGGGCGTATCAAGGCCGGGGAAATTATTATTACAAACAGCGAATTCTTGCGCCTGGCATTGTCAGGTAATACGGATGGTGCGGTGCGTTATTGGCTGGAAGAAATGAATGGCCGTACATTAAAAGAAGCCGCAACTTCGTTAATGTTGCAGGGGATTATCAGTGTTGATGAATTGGAGCGTTGGGTTGGACAATTGGATCAGCCGGGGGCATATTAAAAGTTATGACAACAAAACTTGATTTATTGTATGCAAAACTTGTTTTCAGATTAAATACTGAAAAGCGAATGTCAATATGTCGCAAGTTGGCATCATTGTTGCGAAATGATTTTACGCTGATTGATGCGCTGGAACGGTTAGAGGCAATTGAATCAAAAAATGGTACCAAGCCAAATGAGCCGTATGCAATCGTTATGCGTGAATGGCAAAAGAACCTGGAACGCGGGATGAGTTTTTCTGATGCAACCCGTGGGTGGGTACCACCCGAAGAAACATTGTTGGTGACATCGGGAAATCTATCAAATTTGGTTGTTGCGTTGGAAAATGTTGGACGTGTTGTTGATGGAACACAACGCATTCGACGCGCATTGACGAATGCGGTTACATATCCGTTGTTTTTATTAATGCTGACATTTGGTATTATTATTATGGTGGGGTTGTATTTGGTGCCACCATTGGCAGATGTTGCAGGTAATACTGTTGTTTGGCGGGGGGCGGCCGGTGCGCTGGTGTGGTTGTCTGAATTTTCAATAAAATACTGGTACTGGTTTGTTGTTGGTTTTGGTATAACGGTTGCAATGGTGTGGTTAAGTATGGCGAATTGGTCAGGGGCCTTGCGTGCGCGTTTTGATAAATTGCCACCGTGGAATGTGTATAAGATTCAAGTATCTGTTGGTTGGCTGATGTCGTTGGCGGCGATGGTTGCCGCGGGGGTCACAATTCCAAATGCAATGCGTATGTTGGCAGATAACGCAAATCGATATCTGCGCCGTATTTTGGATAGTGCATTGCATTTTATCGCCAATGGGGATAATTTAGGGGTGGCATTGTCCAAGACAAAACGTGATTTCCCAGATGGTGATATTATTGGCGATTTGAGTATTTATGCTGATATGAACGGGTTTGATGAAAACCTGTGGCAGGTTGCAAATGATTATTTAAATGAGTCTGTTATAAAAATGGAAAAGATATCCAGTACATTGAACAGCTTGGGGATATTGCTGGTGTCTGCGATTATTGCGTGGGTCGTTTTGGGGACATTTCAAATGCAAGACCAAATTACAGCAGCATTATCATAAGAAAATTTAGAAAAAAGAGCAGGGCATTTGCCCTGGTCTTTTATTTTTTATAATAACACGCAGATGTATATGTGTATTGGCCGCTGGTATCGGATGCAGAATAACCGGACGGTAGGTAGCAACTGGTTATCCCAATTTTCCCAGATGATGATGTGACGGCCTTGGAATTGCCTGTGGCAGAAACGCAACTGACACAGTTCCCCAGTTCGTCATCAAAATAGTTTTTAGGACAATTTAAAGGGGCACATGATGTTGTTTGCTCGAAATAATCATATTGCTCGTCTGTGTCTGGGGCCATGTATGTTTGGCAGGTATATGTTATATAGCCGTTTGTACCACATTTACATGTTACTGTTTTGCCAGGTTTTACTGCAATGTCAGTTGTTGCTGTTGGGTGCAGACAGGTTATGCTATCGCCACTGTCTTCCCATTGGCACCATGCCTTTATTGTTGTGGCGGCGTAAGTGTCATGGGTTGTTGATGCCAACAGGATTGTAAATAAAAAAAATTGTTTCATCTTTTCCCTCTTGTTTTCAAAAATTCCACTGTGGTGGAATAAACGAAAAACCACACGTTTGCACGAGTGGTCAGGAGGTTGGAAACAATCAAGAAGAATTGTGCGCTTATTCAATATATTCGCAGCCCTCCTGACACGAATATCAGGAGTTTTTTTATTTATCATCTGAAAACGATTACACGAAAAAATACGCCAATGGCGCGTCGGATTTCGTTTCCAAACGCTTCTTGCACGGGTTTCCACACCCCATTATGGTAAACACACCATAACACGCCAATTATAATAAATTGTTTATATAGATGCAAATGTTTAGATATTAGATTTTTGTTTTTTTTGAAAAAAAACTGCCCAAAGGCAGATTTTTTGTTTGTGTGAATAATTTATTCGTTAACTGTTGTTGTGTCTTGTACGCACAGGCCGTATGTATTGTATTTTTGACCCGGGGCACATTGAACGATACAGGTGCCGTTCCATGGAACAAAGCCTTCGTTGCATTGACATTTTGTGTTGACCCAGCCACGCGGGGTTCCGTTTGTGCTGGTTGTGCCGCTATTCGTCTGATATGACGAGTTATCTGGACACAGCAATGATTGATAGAACATTTCGGATATGCTGTTGATGCATGTTTCGTTATTGTTGTTTGGGCAAGATGTTGTATCACTTTCAAAGATTGCATATGCACAGGTCAGTGCAACATTGCGACATGCACCACGCATAACATTATATACACTGTTGACACTGGCGTTCGATGACCAGGCGTTGACCTGGGTTACCTGTTGGTTATAGCATGTGGCAATGTCAACCATACAGTTCGATGCGTATTCAGCGATAATCTTGCGCTGGGCGGCACGAATATTAACCATTGCGCGTTGGACGTAGTTTACAATGACATCGTTGTATGGTTTGTATTCGGTTTCGTTATATGTATAATTTTGACACTTGTCCAAAACAGCACGACATAAACCTTCGTCGGTGACTTTTTGCTTGGTGCCGATTTTCTTTAACAGGTATTGTACAACGCACGAACCGTCGCCACCATCAGCGGGGGCACAATTCGCGTCGCTAATTTGCATAGCATAATCTTCGCCTAATGTTTCCGCTTTGATTAACGAATTGTCGTAATTGGTCATAAAGTCGGTAATTTTAGTGATGTTTTGACCCAAGACAACTTCGCCATTTTCGTCAATGTATCGTTTAGTTGGATCGATACACTTGTAATAGTTATCGCCACAAACCATGTCGTCTTTCATACATGTTTCCAGTGCGCCGATACAGCCCTTGGCATCATATTGGTTTTTGTTTTGCAGTACGGCCAGGCGCGCCTTTTGCAGCATCAGGTTTGCACTGCGTACATTGGATGCCAATGTATCGTTCATCTTTTTCAGGCCTTGTTCGTATGCGATACAGTCCTTGTCAATTGATACATCGTAATTACCGGTCACCTGGGATACTGTTGCGCCGGCTTTTTTGCACTGGGTCAATACAGTGCTGCACCGATTCTTGGCCGCGTTATATAATTCGGCGCCACGCAGGTTTGAAAAACTGCTGCTGGTGTCGGTGTTCAAGAAATCAAGGCTGAACATGTCGGCGGAATCAGATGAAAAAGTTAAATCCATATCAAATCCCATCGAACTACCGCTGCTGTAATATGATGATGTGCTGGTTGGGTCCATAATCAATTCTTCGATTTCTTCCAGCATGTTGCGGGTCTCGGACGTGTCTTTGGCGCCAGATAGGGCTTCTTCGGCCTCAGTCTCGTTCATGATGGCGCGGATTTCATCAGCCGACAGTCCGACATAGCGAATGTTTTGTGCAACCTCGTTCAATTGTGCGTTCGCTTCTTTGACCGCGTCTTCAACCTTGGCATATTTTGTTATGTTGGACGAACACGAACAACGCCCCTGGTTGGCATCAATTACCGCACAGAATTGGTCCATACATTCATTATACTGTTGTTGGCATGACGCGTTTAGTTCGGCGGTTGCCTCTAATGTTTCTTTGGCGGCGGTGATGCTTTCGCGTGTCGCAGTGGTTGCGCGCGCGGTGACGCCACGGACCGCTTCGTCAATATTCGAACCTGTTTGTATGTCTGTGCCGGCGATGGTTGCGCGACCGCCAACCTCGGCCGTGGATGGACGCAGGGTGACACCCGCACGACGCAGTGCAGGGTTATTGTTTATACTGACCGCGCTGACGCGTGCGTTTCGACCGACCGTGTTTACAGCCGCATCCAACCCGCCAGATTCAGATTTTGAACGATTTGCAATACCAGTGCGCGATGCAGTCCCTGTGCGTTCCGCCGTTGGGGTGTTGTCCGATTGTTCGGTGCGGATGGCGCGTGAAATTGTTGCACTGCGCGATACCTTTTGCGGTGTACCGGTAAATAATTCACCCGCAGTGTTTTTAATTGCATCTGATGCAGTGGATGTTGTACGGGCCACAGTTGTTCGTGATGTGGTATCTGTCCCGGATTTTGCCGTTGGTAATACACGCGAAATAGCGCCGTCATCCGCAATAGCGGCAGGCGCAGCAATACATAGCGCGAAAAAACAGGTCAAAAGTTTTTTCATCTCTCGGTTAATTATATCATAAAACAATAGGGATTTATAGCGATAATTTGTAGTTTTTTTGATGTTTTTTTAAGTGTCGTTTTATCGGGGGGATTTTTTGGTAAAACAATAAATTAAAACTGGGCAAAAAGCCCAGTTTTAATGCGTATAGCGCGATTTTATTTCTTTATCTTTTTAATCTTTTCAGCAAATGTGAATGTGTATTGGGTTGCAGACCATACAGATGCCAACAGTGACAGCCACAATCCCCAAATGCCAATCTGGGGTAAAACATAAATCAAGAACATAATCAAGCGACTGGATGTGTCGGGGGTAATCAATGTGCTGATTGCAAAGATTAACAAGAATGCACAGATTGTTATCATTTGCAGTGTGGTTTTAATCTTGCCTATTGAAAAGCGCGCCTTTGGCACCGGCATTTCAATCTTTTGTGTGCCCAGGAATTCGCGCAGGCCACTGATGTACAATTCGCGTGCAATCATAATGATTACAGGTACAACGATAAACCATACCGGCATCATAACAGTTAACATAATCAGTGTGTTGACCACCAATAATTTGTCGCCAATATGATCCATTACGCCACCGATTTTTGTGCATACATTGTATTTACGCGCCAGGAATCCATCAAACCAATCAGAAATTGCGCCCAATGCAAACAGGATAAATGTCACCCAGTACCATTGGAACATCAATGTTGGTATAATCGCAAAAGATGCAAAAATGCGAAATGCTGATAAAAAGTTTACAAAGAATTTCATTTGTTTTTCTCCTTTTTTAATCATTCATAATTATATATGAATACGATGATTATATCACTTATTGATGAAAATGGGCATATATTTTTTCGGCGGCACTTTTTCCCAGCCCGGGAACTTTTTGTAATGCACGCAGGTCGGCATCCATAATCGCGTGTACTGACCCAAAGTGCTGCAACAGGGCGCGCTTGCGCGATGGGCCAATGCCGTCAATTTCATCCAGTACAGATGCAGTCATCTGCTTTGCGCGTGTGTTGCGGTGATATGTAATTACGAATCTGTGCGCTTCGTCGCGAACCGCGCGCAGCATCAGGAACAGCGGACTGTCCTTGGCCAGGTCGTGCGATTCGGTACCGTCGGGTAAAATAAAGTGTTCGTCGCCGTCGCGTACAACGCCCTTGGTAATGCCCATTACAGGGATGCCATTAGAATTACGGCTGGCAATGTTCCATTGGGCACGTCCACCATCAACGATTATCAAACTTGTATTTGTGTCGCGTTGTGTTGCGCGACGAACAAATTCAGCCATCATTGCAATATCATTGCCGGCGCGGGATTTATCCAACAGTTTGAAATGGCGGTATCCTGATTTAATAAAACCGTCGTGACCAAATGTTATCATTGCGCCAACGGGCTGTTTGCCGAACAGATGTGAATTATCAAATACCGCGGCAGATTCGATTTTTACGCCAATCCATTTTTCCAGTTCTGATACATTTTTGTCCCAGTCTAAATTCGCGCTATGTCTTGAAACTGTGCGTATACCGCGATTTGATGTGTGGGTGAGTGCGATGATTTTATCGCGCGCAATGGCGGCATTTTCATAATCCATTTGTTGTGAAAATGTGTTCATCTGTTTGTTCAAGTCGGCGATAATTGGTTCGCTGTCACCGGTCAAGATTTTTCGCGCTATACGCACGCTTTCTGCATATTTTTTGATTTGTGGTATGCAACATGGTGCGCTGCACCGACCAATTTGGTGTAATAAACATGGACGGGTGCGGTTGCGCATAAATGTGTCGGTACAGGTGCGAATTTGGCATACCTTTTGTATCGTTTTTATTGTTTCGTTTAATGCCGATACCGATGGGTATGGACCATAGATATCGCGACGCTGGGAAATGCGTCCGCGAAATTTTAATAGTCGTGGATATTCGTGCGCAGTTAATGCCAGCATTGGATACATCTTGCCATCGGTTAGCATGATGTTGTATTTGGGTTTTAGGGTTTTTATTAACTCTTGTTCCCGAAGCAATGCATCGGATTCTGTTGGAACGATTTCCCAATCAACGCGTGTGACCAGTGTGCGCATTACCTGTTTGTGTAATTCTAATTTTGATATGTCAGTGTATTGTTGCAGGCGTTTGGCCAAATTCTTGGCCTTGCCGACATACAGCAGGGTGCCGTCAATGTCAAACATGCGGTATATGCCTGGGGCGTTCGGCGCGTTTGCAATCAAATCAGAAAATTGAATATTCATAATCTTTATGATAGAATATAAAAGACTAAATAGCAAATGGGGGTATTTATGATACAAGAATCAGGTCGTTCAATGATTGAAATGCTGGGGGTGCTGGCAATTATGGGCGTTATCACTGTTGGGGCAATTGGTATGATTTCGACTGCGATGCGGACACAGAAATTGACCGCTGTTAATGATGAAGTTGTTCAGATGGTTACAATGGTGCGTAATATTCATGCGGAATATGATGATTTTTCAAGTATGGATGGATCTACGATTTTCAGTGTAATTGGGATGTCTGACAAGAATCCGTATGGTGGTACATATGTATTGGGTGTTGATCCATCTAATTCACGTCAATTTGTTGTAACAATCAATGGATTGGGGCAGTCTGAATGCAAGGCGTTAATTGCCAAGGCGTGGTCCGATTCTGTTGGGTATAAGCTGTCTGATGGCAAGACAGGTGGTGCATCTGGCAGTTGTGATGGAATAAACGGAACAAATTCTGTTCAAATTGTGTTTGGTGAATAGTTTTGCCGAACTGACAGACAGGGATTGTGTATGGCAGATTTTATAGAGATTTCAAAAGTCGAAGATGGTGTTCGCTTGTTGCGTTGGTTTTTGCGACATTTTCCATCAATGCCACAACGTGAGTTTTATAAATTGTGTCGTGGTGGGCAAATTCGTGTAAATTCAAAACGTGTCAAAGGCCAGGAAATCTTGCGTACAGGTGATGCTGTGCGTATCCCTCCAACTGTTTTATCTTATTCAGAAGAACGTGTGAAAAAGACCGAGTCTGGAAATCATTTTTCTTTGGCTGATTTAGAAAAATTGCGTCAATGTATTATTCATAATGATGATGATATTGTTGTCTTTAATAAGCCTGCTGGGCTGGCAGTGCAAGGGGGGACAGGTGTCAGAAAATCTGTGGATAAAATGGCGGCGGCTTTGTTCCCGTATGATAAAATTTCACTGGTTCATCGATTGGATAAAGAAACGAGTGGTGTTTTGGTTGTTGCAAAAAATCAGCATGCAGCACAATTTTTGGCAGACGCATTTCAAAATAAAAAAGCACACAAAGAATATTTGGCTTTGTTAAATGGTAATGTCAGTCAAAAAAGCGGCACAATTGATAATTTTATGTTAAAAGGTCAAGTGTTCGAAGAACAAAAACGGTTAAATAATGGGACTGGTCCCAGACCACAACGTGCAATTACAGAATATCGTGTGTTGTCAAACGCAACGTCCAGTTTATCGTGGGTGCAATTTTCGCCAAAAACAGGTCGTACACATCAGTTAAGATTACATAGTGCTTTTTCATTAAATGCGCCAATTGTTGGT